>NZ_JBEZWL010000096.1:0-28151 GCF_040648015.1 Streptomyces sp. NPDC029216
AGGGCCGAACCGGGACTTCTACCTCAAGAAGCGCGGCGAGGGATGCAAACACGTCCAAGCCGTCATCGCCCTGGCCCGACGACGCGCCAGCGTCCTGTGGGCGCTCCTGCGCGACAACCGGGTATTCACCTCCGCCCCGCCGGTCGCGCTGGCGGCTTGACTTCGTCATTGAGACTCCTCAAGGTTCTTCCGAGCCGGGGTCGTCGGTGCCCGGCGGGGTGTTCGCTGTGGTCGCCCCACCGTGGCAGCGGGGCCTCGAATCACCCACCCGGAAGCCATCTTCCGCAGGATTCCGGTCCTCGAAGCGCCTGGAATGATGGAAACCATGCATCCCAATCAACGGGCCGGGAACCGTCCCACCGTCCTGGACGCCTTCGACCGGGCCCTCGCCCACGCCCTGTCCATCGACGGCCGGGCCCCCTTCAGCCGGCTCGCCGAGGTACTGGAGGTCTCCGACCAGACCGTGGTGCGCCGCTACCACCGGCTGCGCGGCAACGGACTGCTGCGGGTCGTCGGGCTGCCCGTCGGCAGCCGGGTCGGGCTGTTCGAGTCCTGGCTGCGCGTGCAGTGCGCACCCGACGCGGCGGTCGCGGTGGCCGAGGCCCTGGCCCGCCGGCCGGACATCGCGTGGGTGTCGCTGAACTCGGGCGGTACGGAGATCCACTGCATGACCCGGGCCCGGACCCGCGAGGACCGGGACGCCCTGCTCCTGGAGAAGCTGCCGCGCACCCGGCGGGTGACGGCCATCAGCGCGCACACCGTGCTGCGCAAGTACATCGGCGGCCCCGGGGTCTGGACGGGGCTGGAGGGACTGCGCCCGGACCAGGTAGCCGCCCTGCGCCCACAACCGCTCGCGCCGGAGTACAGGGAGGCGCGCTACACCCTCGACGAGGCCGAGCTGGCACTGCTGTCGGTCCTGCGACAGGACGGCCGGGCCGGCTATCCGGAGCTGGCCCGTGCCTCGGGGCTGTCGGAGTCCACGGCCCGGCGCCGGCTGGAGCGGCTGCGGGAGCGCGGGGCGGTCTTCTTCGACGTGGAGGTCATCCCCGAGCACCTGGGCTACGAAACGGACACCTCCCTGCTGCTGACCGTGCCGCCGGCCCGGCTGGCGGAGGTGGGCGCGGCGCTCGGGAGCCACCCCGAGGTGCCGTTCGCGGCGGCCATCACCGGGGCGGCGAACCTGCTGGCCGTGGTGCTGTGCCGGGACACCGACGCGCTGTACACGTACCTCACCGAGCGGATCGGCGCGGTGCCCGGTATCGGGCAGGTGGAGGTGATCCCGAACCTGCGGACCCTCAAGCGGGCCGGGATGCTGGTCGAGGACGGGCGGCTGGTGGACCCGCCGCCCGCCCCCTGACCGGGCCCCGGGAGCAGCCCCGGGAGCAGCCCAGGGCGGCCCCGGGCCCCGCCCGCCCGGGCCCGCCGTGAGCGCGTCAGCGCAGCAGGACGCCGCCCGCCGGGTCGGCGTCCACCGGCCCCGCGACCAGGCCCAGTTCGGCCGGGGCCGCCAGCAGCGGGTGCGTGGGCATGACCCGTACCGTGTAGCCGAAGGGCCCCGTCCGGTCGAGGGCCAGCGGGCCCTCGTACACCCAGCGCCCCTCCAGGTCGGGACCGGCGGCGGGCTTGAGCGGGAAGACCCGCCCGTCCTTGATCACGTCCTGGGCGTCGACCCGGCCCGCGACGGCCTGCACCTCCACGTCCTCCGGCGCGAGCGCGTCGAGCGCCACCCGCACCCGCAGCGTGAGGGTGGCCCCCAGCTCGGCGGTGCCGCCCACCGGCGTGGCGGCGACGGCCTCCACGTGCTCGACGGCCACCTTCGGCCAGGCCGCCCGGACCCGCCCCTTCCACCAGGCCAGGTCCCGCGCCGCCTCGGCGGTGAGGGCGCGGTGGGAGAGCGCGGCGGGCGTGTAGAGCCGCTCCACGTACTCCCGTACCATCCGCCCCGCGAGCACCTTCGGGCCCAGGGACACCAGGGTGCGGCGGACCATCTCGATCCACCGGTCGGGCAGCCCGGTGCGGCCGGCCCGGTCGTAGAAGCGGGGCGCGACCCGGTTCTCGATCAGTTCGTAGAGACCGGCCGCCTCCAGGTCGTCGCGCCGCTCCTCGTCCGTGCCGAGCCCGTCGGCGGTGGGGATGGCCCAGCCGAAGTCGGGCTCGAACCACTCGTCCCACCAGCCGTCCAGGACCGAGAGGTTGAGGCAGCCGTTGAGCGCGGCCTTCATCCCGCTGGTCCCGCAGGCCTCCAGCGGCCGCAGCGGGTTGTTGAGCCAGACGTCGCAGCCGGGGTAGAGCTTCTGCGCCATGCCCATGCCGTAGTCGGGCAGGAAGACGATCCGGTGCCGGACCCTCGGATCGTCCGAGAAGCGCACGAGCTCCTGGACGAGCCGCTTGCCGCCGTCGTCCGCCGGGTGCGCCTTGCCCGCGACGACGATCTGCACCGGGCGGTCCGGGTCGAGCAGCAGGCGGCGCAGCCGCTCGGGGTCGCGCAGCATCAGCGTGAGCCGCTTGTACGAGGGGACGCGGCGGGCGAAGCCGATGGTCAGCACGTCCGGGTCCAGGACGTCGTCCACCCAGCCGAGCTCCGCGTCGGCGGCCCCGCGCTGCTTCCACGAGGTGCGCAGCCGGTCCCGTACCTCCTGGACCAGCTGCTCGCGCAGCGCGCGCCGTACGTCCCACACGTCCTGGTCGGGGATCTGCGCGACGGCGTCCCAGCGGGTGGATCCGCCGACCGCCAGGGCGTCCTCGGCGCGCCCGGCGCCGATCTGGCGGGCGCCGAGCCGCATGACCTCGGGGGCGACCCAGGTCGGGGCGTGGACCCCGTTGGTGACGGAGGTGATGGGTACGTCGGCGGGGTCGAAGCCCGGCCAGAGCCCGGCGAACATGCCCCGGCTGACGGCCCCGTGGAGGGTGGAGACCCCGTTGGCGCGCTGGGCCAGGCGCAGGCCCATGACGGCCATGTTGAACACTCCGGGGTCGCCGCCGGGGTAGGACTCGGCGCCGAGCTCCAGGATGCGTTCGACGGGTACGCCGGCCAGCTCGCCGCCCTCGCCGAAGTGGCGGGCGACGAGGGAGCGCTCGAAGCGGTCGATGCCGGCGGGGACGGGGGTGTGGGTGGTGAAGACGGTTCCGGCGCGGACGGCCTCGACGGCGGCGTCGAAGCCGAGGCCCCGCTCCCCTTCCAGTTCCCTTATGCGTTCGAGGCCGAGGAAGCCGGCGTGGCCCTCGTTGGTGTGGAAGACCTCGGGGCCGGGGTGGCCGGTGATGCGGCAGTAGGCGCGGACGGCGCGGACGCCGCCGATGCCGAGCAGCATCTCCTGGAGGAGGCGGTGGTCGCTGCCGCCGCCGTAGAGCCGGTCGGTCACCTCGCGGGCGCCGGCGTCGTTGTCCTCGACGTCGGAGTCGAGCAGGAGCAGCGGGACGCGGCCGACGCGGGCCTGCCAGATGTGCGCGTGCAACGACCGCCCGCCGGGCAGGGTGAGGGTCACGCGCGCGGGGGCGCCGTCCTCCTGGCGGAGCAGGGAGAGGGGCAGTTCGTGGGGGTCGAGGACCGGGTAGTGCTCCTGCTGCCAGCCGTCGCGGGAGAGGGACTGGCGGAAGTAGCCGTGCCGGTAGAGCAGGCCGACGCCGATGATCGGGACGCCGAGGTCGCTAGCGGCCTTGAGGTGGTCCCCGGCGAGGATCCCGAGGCCGCCGGAGTACTGGGGGAGGGCGGCGGTGATGCCGAATTCGGGCGAGAAGTAGGCGATGGCGGCGGGGAGGCCGGATCCGTTCTCGCGGGTCTGGTACCACCTCCCGCCGTGGACGTAGTCGTCGAGGTCGGCGGCCGCGACGGCGAGCCGGCGCAGGAAGCGGCGGTCGGCGGCGAGTTCGGCGAGCCGGGCGGCGGAGACGGTGCCGAGCAGCCGGACGGGATCGCCGCCTGCGGCCTGCCAGCCCTCGGGGTCGACGGACTGGAAGAGTTCGCGGGTTTCCGTATGCCACGACCAGCGCAGGTTGCGCGCGAGTTCGGCGAGTGGCATGAGGGGTTCGGGGAGGACGGGGCGCACGGTGAATCGACGGATAGCCTTCACGTGTTCCACCTTCGCAGGGGATGACGGATCGGAGCGGCCGCACCACGCTGTGCACCCGCGCGTCGCCCCGAAGGTTAGTGCCGGACCCTGTCGCCGGGCGGCCATTCGTCCAACAGGTCGTCGAGGTACGGGCGCAGCGAGAACGGTACGACCGTGCGTTCGAGGCCGCGCAGCAGGGCGAGGACCGGCGGCGAGACGAAGCCCGCCAGCCGCAGCAGGGCGCGCAGCTCGCTCTCCAGCGCGTCCGGGTCGGTCTCGGTGACGGCGGCGCGGGCGAGGGCGGCGCACAGCCGCCGGCCGGTCTCGTCGTCCCACGGGCCGGGCCGGACGGCGGCCTCGTCGGCGGCCAGGGCGCGCACCCGGGGGTCGGGGGCGAGGAGCCGCTGGACGCACTCCCGCGCGCGGGGGTCGGCGTCGAGCCGGTCCCACTCCTCCAGTCCGCGCGCGCCGGCCCCGGACAGCAGGACCCGGGCGGTGGAGCCGGCGTCGAGCCGGTCGACGGCCCGGCCGTAGAGCTCGATCCGCTCCAGCACCACCCAGGCCCCGTCGGGGGTGCGCAGCCGGGAGCCGGTACGGGGCGCTCCGCGCAGGCAGCGCACCACGGTGAGGGTGGCGGTCCCGCCGGGGGTGACGGGCGCCGAGACCTGGAGCCGCCCGGCCCGTGCGAGGAGCCGGTCCAGCACGGGCGGCGCGGGCCAGATCAGGCCGAGCCGCTGCAGCCCGAGGTCGCTCAGCCCGGCCTCGACGGCGACGAGCGCGCCGAGCTGCGCCTCCAGCGCCCCGGGGTCCTCCTCCGTACAGGCGGCCTCGACGAGCACGCCGGCGAGCTCCTCCTCCGCCGCGGGATCCCACACCGCCCCGGCCACCCACCGCGCGGCGTCCTCCCGCTGCCGGGGGTCGGGATGCACGAGCTGCTCGGTCAGACCCATGCCGCGCATTCTCGCGCGGATCACGCCGCCGGGTGACCCCTTCCGAGGTGCTGAAACACCGTCAGTCCGGGGAGCCGGGCGATCGGAGCTCGGACGGCTGCCGGGGGTGCCCGTGAGGCGGTTGGGGTCAGCGGGACGCCCGATGCGGGGGTGACCCGTTGTAGGTCACCTGGTCTTCGCCGACTTGACGGAGCCTCGACCGATGTCGACCAGGCCCTTGGGGAATCGGGCGCTCCCTACGTACGAGTAGTTGACCGACAGCACGGATTGGGCGGTGGGAGATTGGGAAGGGCTCAGCGGGTACACGCGGTACACGCACGGCGCACCCTCCCCCGACCTTCTCCCGCCACCCGAGTGAACGCGGACAGGAGCGGCCATGCCCGCAGCCCAGCCGTCTTCCGAACGGCTAGAAACAGAGCGAACAGAGCGTGCACTACCAGCCGTGATACCGGCTGGCCCGTTGTCACCGAGCCCTGCGAACTGCCTTCAGGTGATCCCATCATGATCGGTCGCATTCCCGTGCTGGACGTCCGCCCCGCCGTCGACTGCGGGGCCAGACCCGCCAAGGCGGTCGTGGACGAGGTCCTAGAGATTTCCGCCACCGTGTTCCGGGAGGGCCACGACGCCGTTTCCGCCCATGTCGTCCTGCGCGATCCGAGCGGGCGGCTGCGCCCGCCGGTGCCGATGCGGGAGCTCGCCCCCGGCACCGACCGGTGGGGTGCCAGGGTGTCGGCCGAGATCGAGGGGAGGTGGACGTACACCGTCGAGGCGTGGAGCGATCCGGTCGCCACCTGGCGGGCCCATGCCGCGGTCAAGATCCCGGCGGGTATCGACACCGGGCTGACGCTCCTCGAAGGCGCCGAACTCTACGAGCGGGCCGCGGCCAAGGTTCCCAAGCGCGACGGGCGCGAGGCCGTACTGGCCGCCGCCGACGCGATGCGCGACGAGGACCTGCCGGTCGAGGTGCGCCACGCGGCCGCGCTGGCCCCGGCGGTCGACGCGGCGCTGGCCCGGCGCCCGTACCGGGAGCTGGTGACCTCCGCCAAGGCGCTGCCGTTGCTCGTCGAACGCAAGCGGGCCCTCTTCGGTTCCTGGTACGAGATGTTCCCCCGCTCCGAGGGGGCGGTGGTGGAGCCCGGTTCGGCCCCCGTCTCCGGCACGTTCCGGACCGCCGCCGACCGGCTCCCGGCCATTGCCGCCATGGGTTTCGACGTGGTGTACCTGCCGCCGATCCACCCGATCGGGTCGACGTACCGCAAGGGCCCCAACAACACATTGTCGGCGGGTAGTTGGGACCCGGGCGTGCCGTGGGCCATCGGGTCGCCGGAGGGCGGGCACGACGCCGTCCACCCGGACCTGGGGACCCTGGAGGACTTCGACGCCTTCGTCGCCCGCGCCCGCGAGCTCCGCATGGAGATCGCCCTCGACTTCGCCCTCCAGTGCTCCCCGGACCACCCCTGGGTGGACAAGCACCCGGAGTGGTTCCGTCACCGCGCCGACGGGTCGATCGCCTACGCCGAGAACCCGCCGAAGAAGTACCAGGACATCTACCCGATCCACTTCGACACCGACATGGCCGGGATCGTCGAGGAGACCTGCCGGATCCTGCGCCACTGGATGTCCCACGGGGTCCGGATCTTCCGCGTCGACAACCCGCACACCAAGCCGGTGGTCTTCTGGCAGAAGGTGATCGCGGACATCAACAAGTCCGATCCCGACGTGATCTTCCTGGCCGAGGCCTTCACCCGTCCCGCCATGATGCGCGCGCTGGCCTCGGTCGGCTTCCAGCAGTCGTACACGTACTTCACCTGGCGCAACACCAAGGCCGAGCTGACCGAGTACCTGACCGAGCTGTCCGGCACCCGTTCGGCCTCCGTGATGCGGCCGAACTTCTTCGTGAACACGCCCGACATCCTCCACGAGTACCTCCAGAAGGGCGGCCGCCCCGCCTTCGAGGTCCGCGCGGTGCTCGCCGCCACCCTCTCCCCCACCTGGGGCGTCTACTCCGGCTACGAGCTGTGCGAGAACGAGCCGGTCCGCGAGGGCAGCGAGGAGTACCTGAACTCCGAGAAGTACGAGCTGCGCCCCCGCGACTGGGCGGCCGCCGAGCGCGAGGGCCGCTCCATCGCCCCGCTGATCACCGCCCTGAACCGGATGCGCCGGCGCAATCCGGCCCTCCAGCAGCTGCGGGACCTCCACTTCCACTCGACCGACAACGAACAGGTGATCGCCTATTCGAAGCACTCCGGGGGCAATTCCGTACTGGTGGTCGTCAACCTCGATCCGCACCACACCCAGGAGGCGACGGTCTCGTTGGACATGCCGGTACTCGGCCTCGACTGGCACGGGTCCCTCGCGGTGCGCGACGAGCTCACCGGCGAGACCTATCACTGGGGCAGGGCGAACTACGTGCGCCTGGAACCGGGCCGCACGCCCGCGCACGTACTGGCCGCTCTGCGACCGTCCCCGACTGGAGGGTCACCCACCACATGATGATCAACGATCCGGTCCACGACACGTTCGAGGACACCCCCGCCAAGGACCGCGACCCCGACTGGTTCAAGCGGGCCGTCTTCTACGAGGTCCTGGTCCGCTCCTTCCACGACAGCAACGGCGACGGCGTCGGGGACCTCAAGGGGCTCACGCAGAAGCTGGACTACCTCCAGTGGCTGGGCATCGACTGCCTCTGGCTGCCGCCGTTCTTCGCCTCGCCGCTGCGCGACGGGGGCTACGACGTCTCCGACTACACCTCCGTGCTCCCCGAGTTCGGAGACCTCGCCGACTTCGTGGAGTTCGTGGACGCCGCGCACAGCCGCGGCATGCGGGTGATCATCGATTTCGTCATGAACCACACCAGCGACCAGCACGAGTGGTTCCAGCAGTCCCGCAAGGACCCGGACGGGCCCTACGGCGACTACTACATGTGGGCCGACAACGACAAGCAGTACCAGGACGCCCGCATCATCTTCGTCGACACCGAGACCTCGAACTGGACGTACGACCCGGTCCGCAAGCAGTACTACTGGCACCGCTTCTTCTCGCACCAGCCGGACCTCAACTTCGAGAACCCGGCCGTGCAGGAGGAGATCATCTCCGCCCTGCGGTTCTGGCTCGACCTCGGCATCGACGGCTTCCGCCTCGACGCCGTGCCCTACCTCTACGCCGAGGAAGGCACCAACTGCGAGAACCTGCCCCGCACCCACGCGCTCCTCAAGCGGGTCAGAGCGGAGATCGACGCGCACTACCCGGACACCGTCCTGCTCGCCGAGGCCAACCAGTGGCCCGAGGACGTCGTGGACTACTTCGGGAACTACGCGACCGGCGGCGACGAGTGCCACATGGCCTTCCACTTCCCGGTCATGCCGCGCATCTTCATGGCCGTGCGCCGCGAGTCGCGCTACCCCGTCTCGGAGATCCTGGCCAAGACCCCGGCGATCCCGGACCGCTGCCAGTGGGGCATCTTCCTGCGCAACCACGACGAGCTGACCCTCGAAATGGTCACCGACGAAGAGCGCGACTACATGTACTCCGAGTACGCCAAGGACCCCCGGATGCGCGCCAACATCGGCATCCGGCGCCGGCTGGCCCCGCTCCTGGACAACGACCGCAACCAGATCGAGCTGTTCACGGCCCTGCTGCTGTCCCTGCCCGGCTCTCCGATCCTCTACTACGGCGACGAGATCGGCATGGGCGACAACATCTGGCTGGGCGACCGCGACGGCGTGCGCACGCCCATGCAGTGGACCCCCGACCGCAACGCCGGTTTCTCCTCCTGCGATCCGGGAAGGTTGAACCTGCCGGTCATCATGGACCCGGTCTACGGGTACACGGTCACCAACGTCGAGGCGGCCATGGCGTCGCCCTCGTCACTGCTGCACTGGACCCGCAGGCTCATCGAGATCCGCAAGGTGAACCCCGCCTTCGGACTCGGCTCGTACACCGAACTGCCCTCGTCCAACCCGGCCGTCCTCGCGTTCCTGCGCGAGTACGGGGACGACCTGGTGCTGTGCGTGCACAACTTCTCCCGCTTCGCGCAGCCCACCGAGCTGGACCTGCGGTCGTTCAACGGGCGGGTCCCGGTGGAGCTCACGGGTGACGTGCGGTTCCCGCCGATCGGTGAATGGCCGTACCTGCTGACCCTGGCGGGACACGGCTTCTACTGGTTCCGCCTGCGCCGGGAGTAGGCGCCGGCGCTAGGCCACCCGCGCGAACCTGCGCGGTACCGGAACGGGGCGGGCACTCCAACGGGTCAACGCCCGCCCCTGTACGGAGCATCCTGACCCGACACTCGCACTTACCGGAGAAGCAACTGCCGCACATCCGGGACACTCTGCGCATTCTGTGACGGCCCGGGGAAAGGACGCGACGCCATGTCGGAGGCTGCATCCGCCCGGAGCCGGCTGGCGGCCGACCGGGCCGCCGGGATCGGCCCGCTCGAACCGATGCTCAGGGAATGGCTGCCCGCGCAGCGCTGGTTCGCGGGCAAGGGCCGCGGGATCGGCCGGCTCAGGGCCGTCTCCTCGGCCGAGCTGCTGCCGCCGGGAGCCCTCCCGGGACTGCTGCACCTGCTGCTCGACGTGGACGGGGACTGCTACCAACTCCTGCTGGGCGTCCGCCCGTCCCCGCTGCCGCCCGCCCTCGCCCCCGCCCTGATCGGCCACCCCCGGTCCGGCCCGTACGCGGGCCGGGCGGTCTACGAGGCCCTGGGCGACCCCCGGCTCGCCGCCATGCTGCTGGAGCGGCTGCGCTCCCCCGGCACCCTGGGCCCGCTCCGCTTCGACCGGGACCCGGACACCCCCATCGAGGCCGGGCTCACCCCCCGCCCGTTGTCCGGGGAACAGACCAACTCTTCGTTGATCTACGGGGATTCGTACATCCTCAAGGTGTTCCGCCGGGTCGGCCCCGGGATCAACCCGGACCTGGAACTGCCCAGAGCCCTGGCCGCCGCCGGCTGCGCCCGGGTCCCCGCCCCGGTCGCCTGGTACGAGGCCGCGCCCGCAGGTGGAGAACCGTTGACCCTGGGCGTCCTCCAGCCCTACCTGCGCGGCTCCGACGACGGCTGGCAGCTGGCCCTGCGCCGGCTCGGCGCGGGCGCCGACTTCACCGCCGAGGCGCACGCCCTGGGCCGGGCCACCGCCGAGGTGCACAGCGCGCTCGCCGACGCCCTGCCCACCCTGGCCCTGGGCCCCGAGCAGACCGCCCGGCTCGCCGCCGGGATGACCGCCCGGCTGGCCGCCACCGCCCGCGAGGTGCCCGCGCTGCGGCCCTACGAGACGGGGCTGCGCGGCGCCTTCGACGCACTGGCCGCCTCCCGGGGCGCGGGGGTGCCCGCCCAGCGCATCCACGGGGACCTGCACCTGGGGCAGACCCTGCGCACCGCCGACGGCTGCTGGGCGCTGATCGACTTCGAGGGCGAGCCCGCCCGCCCGCTGGCCGACCGCCGCCGCCCCGAACCGGCCGTCCGCGACATCGCCGGGATACTGCGCTCCTTCGACTACGCCGCCCGCTCGCACCGCCCCTTCGCCCCCGCCTGGGCGGACGCCTGCCGGGCCGCGTTCTGCGAGGGCTACGCCCGCACCACCGGCCGCGATCCGCGCGAGGACCCTGTCCTGCTGCGCGCGTACGAGACCGACAAGGCGGTGTACGAGGCCCGCTACGAGTTCCGGCACCGCCCCGACTGGCTCCACGTCCCGATGGCGGCGATCCGCCGGCTGTCGGCGCCCGAGCGCCCCGCCCACCGGATGCCCCCGCCCGTACCCGGCACCGCCCCCCACCCGAAGCCCCCGAGGAGGCCGCTCGCGTGAGCGCCGCACGACAGCCGTCACCCACCGTCCGCGAGGAAGCCGCAGCGGCCCCCGAGCCCGCCGGCGCGAAACGGCCCCGCACCCCGCGCGCCCGCCGCGCCGCGCCTCCCCACGGGGTCCGGCCCGCCCCCGCGCTGGACGCCGGGGAACGGGCCCGGCTGTTGGAGGGCCGTCACCACGACCCGCACGGGCTGCTGGGCGCCCGCGCCCAGCGCGGCGGGGTGGTCTTCCGGGCGCTGCGCCCGTACGCGAAGGCCGTCACGATCGTGGCGAAGGGGCTGCGGGCCGAGCTCTGCGACGAGGGTGACGGGCTGTTCTCCGGGCTGCTGCCGCTGACCGGGGTCCCGGACTACCGGCTGCTGGTGGCGTACGACGGCGACGAGATCGAGGTCCACGACCCGTACCGGTTCCTGCCCACCCTCGGCGAGCTGGACCTGCACCTGATCGGCGAGGGCCGGCACGAGGAGCTGTGGACGGCGCTCGGCTCGGAGGTCATGGAGCACCAGGGGGTGGCCGGCACCCGGTTCACGGTGTGGGCGCCGAACGCGCAGGGGGTACGGGTCACCGGGGACTTCTCGTACTGGGACCCGGTGGCGTACCCGATGCGCTCGCTGGGCTCGACCGGGGTGTGGGAGCTGTTCCTGCCGGGGGTGGGCGAGGGGGCGCTGTACAAGTACGACATCACGCGCCCGGACGGCGGCCACACGCTGCGGGCCGACCCGATGGCCCGGTACGCGGAGGTCCCGCCGGCGACCGCCTCGGTGGTCACGGCGTCCCGGTACGCGTGGGGGGACGCGCGGTGGATGGCCGCGCGGGGGACCCGCCCGGCGCACCAGGCCCCGATGTCGGTGTACGAGCTGCACCTGGCGTCGTGGCGGCCGGGGCTGAGCTACCGCAGCCTGGCCGAGCAACTGCCCTCGTACGTCAAGGAGCTGGGCTTCACGCACGTGGAGTTCATGCCGGTCGCCGAGCACCCCTTCGGCGGCTCGTGGGGCTACCAGGTGACCGGGTTCTACGCGCCGACCTCGCGGCTGGGCACCCCGGACGACTTCCGCTTCCTGGTGGACTCGCTGCACCGGGCGGGGATCGGGGTGATCGTCGACTGGGTGCCGGCGCACTTCCCGCGCGACGGCTGGGCGCTGGCCGAGTTCGACGGGCGGGCGCTGTACGAGCACCAGGACCCGCGGCGGGCCGCGCACCCGGACTGGGGGACCCTGGAGTTCGACTACGGGCGCAAGGAGGTCCGCAACTTCCTGGTGGCCAACGCCGTGTACTGGTGCCAGGAGTTCCATGTGGACGGGCTGCGCGTGGACGCGGTGGCCTCGATGCTGTACCTGGACTACTCGCGCGGCGAGGGCGAGTGGTCGCCGAACGAGCACGGCGGCCGGGAGAACCTGGACGCGGTGGCGCTGCTCCAGGAGATGAACGCGACGGTGTACCGGCGCTGCCCGGGCGTGGTGACCATCGCGGAGGAGTCCACGGCCTGGAACGGGGTGACCCGGCCGACGGATTCGGGCGGGCTGGGCTTCGGGCTGAAGTGGAACATGGGCTGGATGCACGACACGCTGCGGTACGTGTCGAAGGAGCCGGTGCACCGCAAGTACCACCACCACGACATGACCTTCGGGATGGTCTACGCGTTCAGCGAGAACTACGTGCTGCCGATCTCGCACGACGAGGTGGTGCACGGCAAGCGCGCGCTGGTGTCGAAGATGCCCGGCGACTGGTGGCAGCAGCGGGCCACGCACCGGGCGTACCTGGGGTTCATGTGGGCCCATCCGGGCAAGCAGCTGCTGTTCATGGGGCAGGAGTTCGCGCAGGGGTCGGAGTGGTCGGAGACCTACGGGCCGGACTGGTGGGTGCTGGACTCCTCGTACTCGGCGGCCGGGGACCACCGGGGGGTACGGGAGCTGGTGCGCGACCTGAACCGGGCGTACACGGCGGCGCCGGCCCTGTGGGAGCGGGACTCGGTGCCGGAGGGCTTCGCGTGGGTGGAGGCGGACGCCGCCGACGACAACGTGTTCGCGTTCCTGCGGTACGCGAACGACGGCTCACAGCTGCTGTGCGTGTCGAACTTCTCCCCGGTGGTCCGGCACGGCTACCGGATCGGGGTCCCGGAGGAGGTCCCGCAGTGGCGGGAGGTCCTCAACACGGACCATGAGGTGTACGGCGGCAGCGGCGTCCACCACGACCGCCCGCTGCACCCCGAGCCGGTCCCGGCCCAGGGCCGCGCGAGGAGCCTGCGGATGACGATCCCGCCGATGGCGACGGTCTGGCTCAGGCCGTGACGAGGGCCTCGTCCAGTTCCTGGAGGAGGCGGCGCCTGGGCCGGGCGCCGACGATCTGCCGGACGGGCTCGCCGTCGCGGAAGAGCAGCATGGTCGGCAAGGACAGCACCCCGTAGCGGGTGACGGCGCCCGGGTTGGCGTCCGCGTCGATCTGCACCACCTTGAGGCGCCCGGCCTCCTCGGCCGCCACGGCCGAGAGCACGGGGGCGAGCTGGCGGCAGGGGCCGCACCAGTCCGCGGTGAACTCCACCAGGACCGGGCGGTCCCGCTCCGCCAGTACCTCCGCCGTGAAGTCCGCGTCGGTCACCTCGGCCACACCCTTGGCGTGGATCATCGTGTTCCCCTCTCCCAGCCGGTCATCTCGCAGCGCGGCTGTGCCTGTGCGGCGGCTTCCTCGGCCGCCGTCAACTGGTGCGCGACCTGCTCGCGTACGTCGGCCAGCCGGCCGATGAGCCCGTCGAGCTCGGCGAGCTTGCGGCGGTACACGGCGAGCGAGGCCGGGCACGCGTCGCCGGCCGGGTGGCCGTCGCGCAGGCAGTCGACGAACGGGCGGGTGTCCTCCAGGTCGAAGCCGAAGTCCTGGAGGGTGCGGATCTGGAGCAGCAGACGCAGGTCGTCCTCGTCGTAGTCCCGGTAGCCGTTGCCGGTCCGCCGGGCCTGCAGGAGCCCGCGTGATTCGTAGTACCGGAGCGTCCGGGTGCTGGTCCCGGCCCGTTTCGCCAGTTCGCCGATGCGCATGGCACGACCGTATTCCTTGACGCCGACGTCAAGGGAAGGGCTGGGGGCCCTCGCTACCCCCGTATGCGAGGGCCCCGATATGGATCACGTACGGCGATGGGGAGCGGTTCACGGTGTGTGGCGGGGATCACGCGGCGGGCTCGCGGAGACCCCTGAAATGGAGTGGCTGGATCCGTACGCTGTAAATGGATCTTCCAACCATCCGATTACCGGACAGTCGCCGGGTAAACCGCATAAAGTCATGAACTGCATAGGACTTTCCTACGAGTTATTGGCTTGTTTGAATGGTCTGTAGTCGCCACGCCTTGGCCACTTCTACCGTGTGCCCTGTGCACTCCAGCCCACCTTTCAATGCCCCCGCCGCGCGTCGCCTGCGCGCGGCCCTGGGCATGGCGCCCGGTCATGTCGCCTACGGCCTGCGCGCCCAGTACGGCCTGCTCGTCGCGCCCGAGACCGTGATGGCCTGGGAGCAGGGCGAACAGTCGCCCAGCTCCGCCGAGCTCACCGCCCTCGCCGGCGTGCTCTGGTGTTCCCCCGGGGAACTGCTCGCCGAGCCCGTCACCCTGCGGGAACACCGGCTGGCCCGGGGCATGGACCCCGAGGACCTGGCCCGCAGGGTGGGGCTGGAGGCGAACGCCTACCTGAAGATGGAGGAGTCCGGGCGCTGGAAGGGCAACGAGCGCCAGTCCGCCGCCCTGGCCTCCGTACTCAAGCTCACCCTCGCCCAGTTCGTGGCGGTGACCGGCAAACAGGAGGAGCTCGACGGGCTGCTGCGCAGCGCGGCGACCACCCGCTGGCAGGCGTACGTGAAGCCGCTGGCCAAGCTGCTGCCGGTGCCCAAGGCCCATCTGGAGCGGGTCCTGGAGCTGCTCCACAACGAGTACCAGCAGCGGATGGTGGCCACGGTCAGCTGGGGCGGCGGCGAGAGCTCCACCTGGACCGGCGACGCCGGCCGCCAGTACCTGGAGGCGATCTCGGAGCGGTTCTGGTCGCTGGCCGGCGGTGCGGGGTAGGACACACCCGGCGGGCGGGGCCGGAGGGCCCCGTCAGAACACCGACTCGGCCTCGTACATGCGCTCCTCGGGGACCGTCTTCAGCTCGGCGACGGCCTCGGCCAGCGGGGCCATGACCACGTCGGTGCCGCGCAGGGCGGTCATGTTGCCGAAGTCCCCGCGGTGCACGGCCTCGACGGCGTGCCAGCCGAAGCGGGTGGCCAGGACGCGGTCGTAGGCGGTGGGGACGCCGCCGCGCTGGACGTGGCCGAGGATGACCGGCCGGGCCTCCTTGCCCAGGCGGTGCTCCAGTTCGACGGCCAGGCGGTTGCCGATGCCGGCGAAGCGCTCGTGGCCGTACGCGTCGATCGCGCCCTTCTCGTACGGCATGGAGCCCTCGGCCGGGTGCGCGCCCTCGGCGACGCAGATGACGGCGAACTTCTTACCTCGGGAGAACCGTTCCTCCACCATCTTCACCAGGGCCTCCACCTCGAAGGGCCGCTCCGGCAGGCAGATGCCGTGGGCGCCGCCGGCCATGCCGGACTCCAGGGCGATCCAGCCCGCGTGGCGGCCCATGACCTCGACGACCATGACCCGCTGGTGCGATTCGGCGGTGGTCTTCAGGCGGTCGATGGCCTCGGTGGCGACCATGACGGCGGTGTCGAAGCCGAAGGTGCGGTCGGTGGCGGAGATGTCGTTGTCGATGGTCTTCGGGACGCCGACGACCGGCATCCCGGCGTCCGACAGCATCCGCGAGGCCGTCAGGGTGCCCTCGCCGCCGATCGGGATGAGAGCGTCGAGCTGGTAACGCCGCGCCAGTTCCTCGGCGTTCTCCGCGGCCTCGTGCAGCCGGGCGCGCTCCATGCGGGCCGAGCCGAGGATGGTGCCGCCGCGGGCCAGGATGCCGCTGACGGCATTGATGTCCAGGGGGCGGTAGTGGCCGTCGAGGAGACCCTTGAAACCGTCCTCGAACCCGATGACCTCGTCCCCGTGACCGACCAGCGCGCGGTGTACGACCGACCGGATGACGGCGTTCAGGCCGGGACAGTCGCCGCCTGCGGTGAGAACTCCGATACGCATCGTCCTGTGTCTCCTGCTCCTGGTCGTACCTGATGGGCGTATTAACCCCACGTGTCCGATTGTTCCACGCCGCCCGGGCGACCCGCGCTCCGCGCTGCTCCGCCCACCGGGCCTTTGGTCCCGGCCGGCCGGGACCATATTCCGGCGGGCGCTTTATCCACTGAGCGGGGTATTGTCAAGAGGTCGAGCCAGACCAAAACCGATATTCACAGCATGGACGGAGACGACGCGTGACGCGCAGCGTGTACGTGACCGGGATCGAGCGGGGGGACGGCCGCCAGGTCGTCGAGCTGGGGATCATGGAGCTGCTGACCCGCCGGACGGGGCGGGTCGGCGTCTACCGTCCGTTGCTGCACGACGCGCCGGACCGCCTCTTCGACCTGCTCAAGGCCCGCTACCGGCTGGACCAGGACGCCTCGGCGGCGTACGGGATGGAGTACGGGGAGGCCTCCGCGGTGCTGGCCGAGAAGGGGACCGACGAACTGGTCTCCCGGCTCGTGGACCGCTACCACCGGGTGGCCCGCGACTACGAGGTCATGCTGGTCCTCGGCACCGACTACGCCGACACCAACCTCCCCGACGAGCTGGCGCTGAACGCCCGCCTCGCCAACGAGCTGGGGGCCGTCGTGGTGCCCGTCGTCGGCGGCACCGGGCAGCCCGCCGACGCCGTGCGCGCCGAGGCCCGCAACGCCCACCGGGCCTACGAGAGCCTGGGCTGCCACGTCGTGGCGATGGTGGTCAACCGGGTGGCCGCCGCCGACCGGGACTCCATAGCCGAGCGGCTCGGCGCCCGCCTCCCCGTGCCCTGCTACGTCCTGCCGGACGACAAGTCCCTGTCGGCGCCGACCGTCGCCCAGATCACCCGGGCGCTCGGCGGCGAGGTGCTCCTCGGCGACGACGCCGGGCTGGCGCGCGACGCCGTGGACTTCGTCTTCGGCGGCGCGATGCTGCCGAACTTCCTGAACGCCCTGACCCCCGGCTGCCTGGTCGTCACCCCCGGGGACCGCTCCGACCTGGTCGTCGGCGCGCTGGCCGCGCACACCTCCGGCACCCCGCCGATCGCCGGCGTGCTGCTGACCCTGGGCGAGCGCCCGGGGCAGGACATCCTCACCCTCGCCTCGAAACTGGCGCCCGGCACCCCGGTGGTCTCGGTGGCCGGCAACAGCTTCCCGACGGCCGCCGAACTCTTCTCCCTGCAGAGCCGGCTGAACTCCGCGACCCCGCGCAAGCTGGAGACCGCCCTCGGCCTCTTCGAGCGGCACGTGGACACCGCCGAGCTGCGCGGCCTGCTGTCGGTGGCCCGCTCGGAGCGCGTCACCCCGATGATGTTCGAGCACGAGCTGCTGGAGCGGGCCCGCTCCGAGCGGCGCCGGGTGGTCCTGCCCGAGGGCACCGAAGAGCGCGTGCTGCGCGCGGCGGACGTGGTGCTGCGCCGGGGGGTCTGCGACCTGACCCTGCTGGGCGAGGAGCAGGCGATCCTGAAGAAGGCCGCCGACCTGGGCATCGACATCTCGGGCGCCCAGCTCATCGACCCGGCCACCTCCCCCATGCGGGAACGTTTCGCCGAGTACTACGCCCAGGCGCGCGCCCACAAGGGCATGACCGTCGAGCTGGCCCACGACGTGGTCACCGACGTCAACTACTTCGGCACGCTGATGGTGCAGGAGGGCCTGGCCGACGGCATGGTCTCCGGCTCCGTGCACTCCACCGCCGCGACCATCCGCCCGGCCTTCGAGATCATCAAGACCAAGCCGGAGGCGTCCATCGTCTCCTCCGTCTTCTTCATGTGCCTGGCCGACCAGGTCCTCGTGTACGGGGACTGCGCGGTCAACCCGGACCCGAACGCCGAGCAGCTCGCCGACATCGCCATCCAGTCGGCCGCCACCGCCGCGGCCTTCGGCGTCGAGCCGCGGATCGCGATGCTCTCGTACTCCACCGGCACCTCCGGCTCCGGCGCTGACGTGGAGAAGGTCCGCAAGGCCACCGAACTCGTCCGCGAGCGCCGCCCGGACCTGCTCATCGAGGGCCCGATCCAGTACGACGCCGCCGTGGAGCCCTCGGTGGCGGCGACCAAGCTGCCCGGCTCCGAGGTGGCCGGCCGGGCCAGCGTGCTGATCTTCCCCGACCTCAACACGGGCAACAACACGTACAAGGCCGTGCAGCGTTCGGCCGGCGCCGTCGCGGTCGGCCCCGTCCTCCAGGGCCTGCGCAAGCCCGTCAACGACCTCTCGCGCGGGGCGCTGGTCCAGGACATCGTCACCACCGTGGCGATCACCGCGATCCAGGCCCAGTCCAAGGGCGCCCCGGCGCCCACCGCCTGACCCTCCCCCACCACCCCTCACCCGCCTCCCCGTCCGTCCGAAGGAAAGACCCGCACCGTGACCGCATCGCGCGTACTCGTCCTCAACTCCGGCTCCTCGTCCGTCAAGTACCAGCTCCTCGACATGGCGGACTCCTCCCGCCTGGCCGTCGGCCTCGTGGAGCGGATCGGGGAGGAGGGCTCGCGCCTGCTCCACGAGCCGCTCACCGGGCCCGGCGCCGGGGCCGGCCGGCGCGAGCGGACCGGTGCGATCGCGGACCACGCGGAGGCCCTGCGGGCGGTGGCCGAGGAGCTGGCCGCCGACGGCCTGGGCCTGGACTCCCCCGAACTGGCCGCCGTGGGCCACCGGGTGGTGCACGGCGGGACCCGGTTCACCGCCCCGACGGTGATCGACGACGAGGTGCTGGCGGAGATCCGCAGCCTGATCCCGCTGGCCCCGCTGCACAACCCGGCGAACGTGACCGGCATCGAGGTGGCGCGCGAGCTGCGCGCGGACCTCCCGCAGGTCGCCGTCTTCGACACGGCCTTCCACTCGACGATGCCGGAGCACGTGGCCCGGTACGCGATCGACGCGGCGACGGCCGACAAGTACTCCATCCGGCGGTACGGCTTCCACGGCACCTCCCACGCCTACGTCTCGCGGGCCACGGCCGCGCTGCTGGGCAAGGCGGTGGAGGACGTGAACGTGATCGTGCTGCACCTGGGCAACGGCGCCTCCGCCTCGGCCGTGCGCGGCGGGGTGTGCGTGGAGACCTCGATGGGCCTGACCCCGCTGGAGGGGCTGGTCATGGGGACGCGTTCGGGGGACCTGGACCCGGCCGTGATCTTCCACCTGGCCCGGGTGGGCGGGCTGTCGGTCGACGAGATCGACTCGCTGCTCAACAAGAAGAGCGGTCTGCTGGGTCTGTGCGGCGACAACGACATGCGCGAGGTGACGCGGCGGGCGGGCGCGGGGGACGAGGCGGCGCGCCTGGCGCTGGCCGCGTACGTCCACCGGCTGAAGAAGTACATCGGCGCCTACACGGCGGTGCTGGGCCGGGTGGACGCGGTCGTGTTCACGGCGGGCGTCGGCGAGAACGCCGCGGCCGTCCGCGAGGCGGCGGTTTCCGGACTGGAGGAGCTGGGGCTCGCGCTGGACCTGGAGGCGAACGCGGTGCGCTCCCCGGAGCCCCGGCTGATCTCGGCGGAGTACGCGCGGGTGGCGGTGGCCGTGGTCCCGACCGATGAGGAGCTGGAGATCGCCACCCAGGCGTACGCGCTGGTTACCCAGTAGTCACTTGGACTTTCCACCAGACGGAATATTCCGCTACGAAACAAACGGATAGGATCCGCTTCATGCGCCGTTCCAAAATCGTCTGCACGCTGGGCCCCGCCGTCGACTCGTATGAGCAGCTGAAAGCGCTCATCGAGGCAGGTATGAACGTGGCCCGATTCAACTTCAGCCACGGTTCCCAGGCAGAACACCAGGAGCGGTACGACCGCGTCCGGAAGGTCTCCGAGGACACCGGGCGCGCGGTCGGCGTCCTCGCCGACCTCCAGGGTCCGAAGATCCGTCTGGAGACCTTCGCCGAGGGTCCCGTCGAGCTGGTGCGCGGTGACGAGTTCACCATCACCACCGAGGACGTCCCGGGCGACAAGTCCATCTGCGGCACCACCTACAAGGGTCTCCCGGGCGACGTCGCCAAGGGTGACCAGGTCCTGATCAACGACGGCAACGTCGAACTGCGGGTGACGGAGGTCGACGGCCCCCGGGTCAAGACCATCGTCATCGAGGGCGGTGTCATCTCGGACCACAAGGGCATCAACCTGCCGGGTGCCGCCGTGAACGTCCCCGCCCTGTCGGAGAAGGACGTCGACGACCTGCGCTTCGCCCTGCGGATGGGCTGCGACATGGTCGCCCTGTCCTTCGTCCGCGACGCCAACGACGTCAAGGACGTCCACCGCGTCATGGACGAGGAGGGCCGCCGGGTCCCCGTCATCGCCAAGGTGGAGAAGCCGCAGGCCGTCGAGAACATGGAGGCCGTGGTCGCGGCCTTCGACGCGGTCATGGTGGCCCGCGGCGACCTGGCCGTCGAGTACCCGCTCGAAAAGGTCCCGATGGTCCAGAAGCGGCTCATCGAGATGTGCCGCCGCAACGCCAAGCCGGTGATCGTCGCCACCCAGATGATGGAGTCGATGATCACCAACTCCCGTCCGACCCGCGCGGAGGCCTCCGACGTCGCCAACGCCATCCTCGACGGCGCCGACGCGGTCATGCTCTCCGCCGAGTCCTCGGTGGGCGCCTACCCGATCGAGACCGTCAAGACGATGTCGAAGATCGTCACGGCGGCCGAGGAGGAGCTCCTCTCCAAGGGCCTCCAGCCGCTCGTCCCGGGCAAGAAGCCGCGTACCCAGGGCGGCTCCGTCGCCCGCGCGGCCTGCGAGATCGCGGACTTCCTCGACGGCAAGGCCCTGGTCGCCTTCACCCAGTCCGGCGACACCGCCCGCCGCCTGTCCCGCTACCGCGCCCAGCAGCCGATCCTGGCGTTCACCACCGACGTGAACACCCGCAACCAGCTCACCCTGAGCTGGGGCGTCGAGTCGGCCATCGTCCCGCACGCGGACAGCACGGACGCGATGGTCGATCTGGTCGACGCCGAGGTGCTGAAGCTCCGGCGCTTCAACGCCGGCGACACGATGATCATCACGGCCGGCTCGCCCCCCGGCGTCCCGGGCACGACCAACATGGTCCGCGTCCACCACCTGGGCGGAGCCACCGCGCCCGACGCCTGACGCGCGACCGCCTGACTCTGCCGCACAGAGACCGAGGGCGGCACCCGGGTCCCTCACGGGACCGGGGTGCCGCCCTCGGTGTTCCGCCCTGCGCGCCGGGCCGGGTCCTAGCCCTCCGGCGGGCCGATGTAGTTGTGCAGGCCCGGGACGGTGAGGTTGCCGCCGAACTGGCCGGCCTGGACGACCTTGACGTGCGTGAAGAACGCGAAGGGGACGTTCAGGGGCGGCGGGCTGTTCGGGGTGAACTCGATCGGGATGAGCCCGAAGAGGTTGCCCTTGAGGCTCTCCGTGTACATCGTCACCTTGCCGTCGCGGATCTTGGACGTGGAGCCCGGGCGCGACTTCAGGTGGGCGACGTTCCCGCTCTTGCCGACCGTCTGGTAGAGGTCCTTGATGTCCAGCGAGTCCGCCGTGAACTTCAGGACCTTCTTGGTCTTCCCGCTCGCCGTCTTCACCTCGACGATGCCCTCGTAGTCCAGGCCGTAGAGGGTCAGCAGGGAGCTGTCCAGGTACCAGGGCTCGTCGGGCAGCAGCGGGATGCCCTGCTCCAGCTTCGCGTCGGCCAGGGCCTTCGCGTCGTAGGTCGGGCAGGGGAAGGGCTGCTTGCCGTCCGGGTCCGCCGTCGTCGAGGGCGAGGGGGAGGGCGGCGAGGCGGCGTCCGTCGCGTCCGCGCCGTCGGCCGTCCCGCCCGTCTCGTCCTTGGGGGTCTTGACGGTGTCCTTGACGGCCTGCGGCAGCTCCTCGACCGTGGCCCCGGCCTTCTGCGCGGCGTCGCGGATCGCGTCGGCCGTCGGGTCGGGGGCGGTGGTCTTCGGAGCGCTCGGCGCACTGGGGGCTGGAGCCGGCGTCTGCGCACCCTGGAGGGGTTTGCCGAGGCCGTCCACGAGGCCCTTGAGGGCGTCGCCGACGCCCAGCGGGTCGAGCGGGTTCGGCGTCTTCGTGGCCGAGGGGGACGGGGAGGCGCTCGCGGACGGCTTGGCCGCCGGGCTCTCCTTCGTGGCCTCGGGCTGCTTGGTCGCGGTCGCCGCGGGGCTCGTAGCCGGCTTCGGGGCCTGGCTCGCACCCGGCGAGGGGCTCGCGCCCGGCGACGTACCCGGCGACGGCGTGGCGGACGGGGAGCCGGACGGCGACGGCGAGGCCGACGCGGAGGGCTCGTCGGAGCGCGTCACGCACGGGCCGGGCGCGAAGGGGATGTCCTTGTCGTCGGCCAGGGCCAGCTTCGGGGCCATGCCCATCCCGACGAGCACGGCCGTCGGCATCGCCGCGAGCGCCATCGTCTTGCCGACGGGTATCTGGAGCTTGGTCAGCAGCGACTTCCGGGGCGCCGCGTGGCGGCCCTTTCTCTCACGGGACTCTGCGCCTGGGGCCACGCCCCGCTGCGTCTCGTCACCCCGCACTGTTCCTCCCGCCATCGGCGTGGGCAGTCTTCTCGGTCACGTACTGCGTTTCCGTCTCGCGGGGGCCCGGGATGCCGTGGAAGGGATCCACGGGCGCCGCCTCGGCCGCTTCTGGCTGCTCGGGTTCCTCCTCCACCGGGACGCCGGGCGCCCAGGCCAGCGCGAGGGCGCCGCCGATCATGGAGGTGAGGAAGCCGATGAAGAAGCCGCCGAGGTTGGACAGCGGGATCGACACGAGGGCCAGCAGGATCGCGGCGACGCCGGCGAAGACGCGGATGCCCTGCTGGAACCAGAGGGCCAGGCCCAGCGTGATCAGCAGGAATCCGATGATCAGCGAGCCGGAGCCGGTCGTCGTCGCCATCGCGAGGGTGATGTTGCCCAGACGGATGTCCGCGAACGGGAAGTAGACGATCGGGACCCCGCCGAGGAGCGTGAACAGGCCGGCCCAGAAGGGGCGCTGGCCCCGCCAGGCGCGGAAGCGGTAGTACACGACGGTGAGCCAGTGATCGTCTGCGGCGTGAACCGGGGCCTGGGGGTTCATGGACAACAGCTCCCTGGAAACGGTGGTACGAAGAAATCTGTGGAGCCCGGACGGGCACCGCCGGCGTCTGCCGCCGTGCGCCCGTCCGGTCAGTCACACATCCCGGACGAGGCTTACTTCTCGTCCTGGTAGCACGGCTGGTTGCCGCTGAGCAGACGCAGCTTGAGGTCGGGCAGCGTGAAGGTGCCCGCCGTCGTCGCCCACGCGCGCTGGCGGACGTTCGTCAGCGTGGCCTTCTTGGCGCGCTGCGAGAACAGGCCGCCGTCGGCCACCGTGCCGGGGACCGGCTTGGTGACGTGGCTGCCGTCGCCGACCGCGACACCGATGTCGAGCTGGTCGAACTTGGCGTCCGCGTCCAGGTCGGCGACGTCGAGGTAGATGTTCTCCGCGACGGCCGCTCGGCCCTTGTTGCCGGTGTGCAGCTGGAGGGTGATGGCGCCGATGCCCGGCACCGGGGTGACCAGCGACTGGCACATGTTGGTGATCTCGGCGCGGCTGAAGCCGGAGATCGTGACCGGGTGCTTGCTGATGTCCTTGCTGCCGATGGTCGCGCCCTCGGCCACGCTGCCGTACTGGATCAGGTTGTCACCGACGAGCTGGTCGGCCGACACCTTGAAGTCCTGGCCGGAAACGCTGAACGAGGCCGCGAGGGCACCCTGCGCCAGACCCACACCAACCGCGGCGGTGGCCGCGATGGACGGCACCATGACGAGCGCGAAGCGCTTCCATCTGGTCCCGCCACGAACCTGAGAACTCATTTCGTTCCTCCTTCTCGGACGTACATCTCCGGTCCGAGCTGAGCCCGGCCTGGGATGGGAGAAGTGCTACGTCCTCGGGAAGGAGCGCAGGCGGCCGAGCCGCGGCGCAGCCGCGTCCGATACACCGGCGATCACCCCCGAGCGACAACCACTGGGCCACGCGTTCGCGCAACCTGGAGGACAGGCCCTGCCGGTGTGGCAGAGACCCCCCTGTCCACGGCCGGCGGCGTGCCACCGGCCCACCCGGTGGGGACCCTCCGCCGCGGCCGCCGGATGAGCGGCTCTACGGGAAGGACCGAGCGTCGCCGATCGTGGTCCATTCCAGGCCGGGGCACAAGGGGGGTCGTTACTCGCGGGTAACGGCTGGGTAACCGGAGTGCGGCCCTACGTCGCACAGCGGCCACACAGGGTGTCACCCTGGGCCACGACAGAAGGGGTGAAGAAGGAACCAACCGGACAGTTCACGGGGTTCGATTTACTCCGAGTAACAGCGGCCGCGATTACCAAGTTTTGGCAAAGTGCGGCCGCTGTTTATCTCCGTGTCAACAAATCGCCGGTCGCCCGGCGTCGCGCGCTCCAGCCGGAGCCCGTCGGCGCCCTAGAAGAGCACCCGCGCCAGCGCGGTGCGGGCCGCCGTGACCCGCGGGTCGTCGGCGCCGATCACCTCGAACAGCTCCAGGAGCCGCACCCGTACGGAATCCCGCTCGTCACCGGCCGTCACCCGTACGGTGTCCACCAGACGGGAGAAGGCGTCGGCCACGTGCCCGCCGGCCAGGTCGAGGTCGGCCGCGGCCATCTGGGCGGCCGGGTCGCGCGGGTTCTCGGCGGCCGCGGCGCGCACGGCCTGCGGGTCCATGTGCTGTACCCGGGCGAGCAGCTCGGCCTGGGCCAGGCCCAGCTTGGCCTCGGTGTTCGCCGGGTCGTCCGCGAGCACGTTCTTGTACGCCTGCATGGCGCCGCCCAGGTCGCCCGCGTCCAGCGCGTCGACCGCCGCCTCCAGCAGCGCGTCGTACGGGCCCGCCGGAACCGGGGCCGGGGCCGACGGGGCGGCCGCGGCGTCGGGGTCGACCGGGATGCCGAGGATGCCGAAGCGCTCCTCGGCGACCTGGACCAGCTGGGCCAGGGTCTCGCGGATCTGCTGTTCGGGGACCACGCCCTGGAACAGCGGCAGCACCTGGCCGGCGACCACGGCGAACACGGCCGGGATGCCCTGGATGCCGAACTGCTGCATCAGCATCTGGTTGGCGTCGACGTCGATCTTCGCCAGGACGAGGCGGCCGTTCGCCTCGACGGTCAGCCGCTCCAGGAGCGGGCCGAGCTGCTTGCACGGCTCGCACCACTCGGCCCAGAAGTCGAGGACGACCGGGACCTCGTTGGACAGCTGGAGGACGTCGCTTTCGAAGCCGGCCTCGTCGACGTCGATGACGAGCGCCGACGGCGGTACGGCGCCACCGGGCGCGGCGGCGCCGCCCTGGCGGGCCGCTTCCGCGCGCGCCTGCTCGGCCTTCGCCTTGGCTTCGCCGGCCGCCTTCACCGCGGCGAGGTCGACGACGCCGCTCATGGACATGTTTCTGGGCTGCATGCGTACATCCTCCCCCGTGTGCGCGCGCCGACGAAAAGGATCCCGGAAGATCCCGGGTGAAACCTGGTATCCGACTGCTCGTGGACTGCTGTGGCGCCGGGTCCCCACCTGGCGCCGGTAGCTCTTCGCGTGGTTGTCGCTCTTACGCTACGAGCCGTAGCGTAACTCCCCCGGCCGCCGGGCGCCCCGTGATCTGAACCACAGCGCCAAGGCCCCCGACGGTTCCGCTACCGGCGGGTATGGTCTCGGCCATGCGCAACCCCTGCCACCGCAGCACCCCCCAGCCCGGCCGCACGGGCCGCCCCCGCAGCGCGGCGGCGGACGCGGCGATCCTCGCGGCGACGCGGGACGCGCTGGTGGAGCTGGGCTGGTCGAAGCTGACGATGGGGGACGTCTCGGCGCGGGCCGGCGTCGCGAAGACCACCCTCTACCGGCGCTGGGCGGGCAAGAACGAGCTGGTCGTGGACGCCGTCGCGGAGCTCTTCGACGCGCTCGAACTGCCCGACCGGGGCTCGCTGGAGGCGGACATCGAGTACGTGGTCCTGCAGTTCGCGGCGCTGCTGCGGCGCCCGGAGGCCCGTACGGCCCTGATGGCGGTGGTCGCCGAGTCCACCCGGGACGAGGCGCTGCGGGACCGGATCCGCTCGGCGATCGTGGACCGGCAGAAACGTCTCGTCGTACTGGGGCGCGAACGGGCCCAGGCCCGCGGCGAACTCCCCTACGAGGAGGACCAGTCCCTGGCGGGGCACACCACGGACCTGATCTTCGACGTGATCGCGGGCACGGTGGTGCACCGCGCGCTGGTGAGCTCCGAGCCGGTGGACGAGGGCTGGGTGGCCGCCTTCACCACCCTGCTGATGCACGGCCTCACCGCCCGCGCCTGAGGGCGCCGACGCGCGAAGGGCCGGCCGCGGCGCTCCCCGAGGGGAACTCCGCGGCCGGCCCTTCGCGCTGACGGTGGGCTAGAAGCCCGGCGGCTCGGTGTAGGTGCCCCACTCGTCGCGCAGCACGTTGCAGATCTCGCCGAGCGTGGCCTCGGCCCGTACCGCGTCCAGCATGGCCGGGATCATGTTCGAGCCGTCCCGGGCGGCGTCCAGCATCGCCTTCAGCGAGGCCGTCACCTTGGCGTCGTCGCGGCGGTCCTTGCGCGCGGCGAGGACCCGCACCTGCTCGCGCTCCACCTCGTGGCTGACGCGGAGGATCTCCAGGTCGCCGGTGACCGAGCCGTGGTGGACGTTGACGCCGACGACGCGCTTGTCACCCTTCTCCAGGGCGCGCTGGTACTGGAAGGCCGACTCGGCGATCTCGCCGGTGAACCAGCCGTCCTCGATGCCGCGCAGGATGCCGGAGGTGATGGGTCCGATCGGGTGCTGCCCGTCCGGGTGGGCGCGCAGTCCGCGCTCCTTGATCTGCTCGAAGATCTTCTCGGCGTCGGCCTCGATGCGGTCGGTGAGCTGCTCGACGTACCAGGAACCG
This sequence comes from Streptomyces sp. NPDC029216, assembly GCF_040648015.1. Lineage (NCBI taxonomy): Bacteria > Bacillati > Actinomycetota > Actinomycetes > Kitasatosporales > Streptomycetaceae > Streptomyces > Streptomyces sp. NPDC029216. The sequence continues at coordinate 26,748 of NZ_JBEZWL010000096.1, forward strand.
CCCAGCGGGTCGGCCACGTTGGCGACGCCGGTCTCCTCCATCAGCACCTGCTGGGTACGCAGCGCGATCTCGGCGGCCTGCTCGCTGGGGAGGGCGAGGGTCTCGTCGAGGGCGTTGGTGTGCAGCGAGTTGGTGCCGCCGAGGACGGCCGCGAGGGCCTCGACGGCGGTGCGCACGACGTTGTTGTACGGCTGCTGGGCCGTCAGGGAGACGCCGGCGGTCTGCGTGTGGAAGCGCAGCCACATCGCCTTGTCGGTCTTGGCCCCGTAGACCTCCTTCATCCAGCGGGCCCAGATCCGGCGGGCGGCGCGGAACTTGGCGATCTCCTCGAAGAAGTCGAGGTGCGCGTCGAAGAAGAAGGACAGGCCGGACGCGAAGTGGTCCACGTCCAGGCCGCGGGAGAGGCCCAGCTCGACGTAGCCGAAGCCGTCGGCGAGGGTGTACGCGAGCTCCTGCGCGGCCGTGGCCCCGGCCTCGCGGATGTGGTAGCCGGAGACGGACAGCGGCTTGTAGGCCGGGATGCCGTTCGCGCAGTACTCCATCAGGTCGCCGATGAGGCGCAGGTGGGGCTCGGGCTCGAAGAGCCACTCCTTCTGCGCGATGTATTCCTTGAAGATGTCCGTCTGCAGGGTGCCGTTGAGCACGGCCGGGTCGACGCCCTGGCGCTCGGCGGCGACGAGGTACATGCAGAAGGCGGGGACGGCCGGGCCGGAGATCGTCATCGAGGTGGTCACGTCGCCGAGCGGGATGTCCTTGAAGAGGACCTCCATGTCGGCGGCGGAGTCGATGGCGACGCCGCAGTGACCGACCTCGCCGAGCGAGCGCGGGTCGTCGGAGTCGCGGCCCATCAGGGTCGGCATGTCGAAGGCCACCGAGAGCCCGCCGCCGCCGGCGGCCAGGATCATCTTGTAGCGCTCGTTGGTCTGCTCGGCGTTGCCGAAGCCGGCGAACTGCCGGATGGTCCAGGTCCGGCCGCGGTACCCGGTGGCGTGCAGGCCGCGGGTGTAGGGGTACTCCCCCGGCCATCCGATGCGTTCGAAACCCTCGTACGCATCGCCGGGCCGGGGCCCGTAGACGGGGTCGACCTCATCGCCGGAGAGCGTGGTGAAGTCCGCGTCCCGCTTGCGGGCCTTGTCATAACGGGCCTGCCAGCGACGGCGGCCCTCCTCGATGGCGTCTGCGTCCATACCTTCGAATTTACTAGGACGTCCTAGTAAATGTCGATGGCAAACCCCCGGGGAGTCTTCCCCGGGGGTTGGTTTCGAGCGTTCCTACAGGCCCGCGCGAGCGGGACCGGACGCCGGCTAGGTGTTCTGTCCAGGGAGGTTGTGGACGGGTGATGCAGGTCTCGGCTGAGAGATCTTGAAATGGGTGAGGGCCTTCTGGCCTGGTGTGGATTGCGAC
>NZ_JBEZWL010000097.1:0-27905 GCF_040648015.1 Streptomyces sp. NPDC029216
GCCGACGCCTCGGCGGCCCGCAGCCGTGCCGACCGGGTGGCGTTCGCCGCCGTCGCCGGCGAGCTGCGCCGCCTGGGCGTGCGCCCGCCGTGCGTGCTCAGCGGTACGGAGGCGGTGCGTGCCGCGTTCGCCACCGGATGCGCCGCCCGGCAGGTGTACGGGGGCCACGACGGCAGCGTCACCGCCGACGAGCTCGTCTCGCTGGCGGGGACCCGGCCGACGGCGGTGCTGGTGTCGGGGGGCGACCGGCCGCCGCGCTGGGCCCGTGACTGGACCCCGCATCCCCTGCCCGGACTGCCGGACCGGCCCGGTTACCGTGCCTACCTGGCACCCGGGGCGCACCCGGCGCCGCGCGGGCGGGCGTCAGCCCGCGGCGTGCGCGTACAGGGGGCGTCGTTCCTCTTCGGTCAGGCCGCCCCACACCCCGTAGGGCTCCTGCACGCGCAGGGCGTGGCGCAGGCACTCCACCTGCACCGGGCACAGTGCGCAGATCTCCCGGGCCGCCTCGTCGCGTTCGGCGCGCTCCTCGCCGCGCTCCCCCGTGGGGTGGAAGAACCTGTCCGGGCCGAGGCTGCGGCAGGCCGCGTGATCCTGCCAGGTCCAGTGGTGTTCCGCTCGGCCCGGCAGCCGTGACACGTTCGGCATGGGGTGACTCCTTTCCCGCATGATCGGGTGGATCGGGGCTTTGGGTGCGTCAGTTCCGCGTCTGGCCCGGTCCCGCGTCGCGAAACCTCTCCGCCGGTCCGGACGCCGCCGGGGCCCGGGGCGCGGGGGCGGCCGGGGAGGTGGTGACGCGCGGGAGGGCGTAGGGGTGCTTCTCGGCGAGCCAGGCGACGAGTTGCTCGCGGACCGTGCAGCGGACGGTCCACAGGTCGTCGGGGTCCTTGGCGGTGACGATGGCCCGCAGGACGACCGTGGTGGGGGTGGTGTCGGTGACCGCGAGGTCCCAGCCGCGTCCGTCCCAGGCCTCGCAGCCGTCGAGGATCTCCCGGAGCCGCTCGCGGACCAGGGAGACGGGGGCGCTGTGGTCGCAGTGCAGGAACACGGTGCCGGTCATCTGGATGCCGCCGCGGGACCAGTTCTCGAAGGGCCTTCCGGTGAAGTAGGAGACGGGCATGGTGATGCGGCGCTCGTCCCAGGTGCGCACGGCGAGGAAGGTGAGCGTGACCTCCTCGACCACGCCCCACTCGCCCGCGACGACGACGGTGTCGCCGATGCGGACCATGTCGCCGAAGGCGATCTGGAACCCGGCGAAGAGGTTGCCGAGGGTGGACTGGGCGGCCACACCGGCGACGATGCCGATGATGCCGGCGGAGGCGAGCACCGAGGTGCCGACGGCGCGCAGGCCCGGGAAGGTGAGCAGCATCGCGGCCGCGGCCACCAGCGTGACGACGGCGGTGACGATCCTCATGATGAGGGTCACCTGCGTGCGGACGCGGCGCAGCCGGGACGGGTCGCGGGTGCCGGTGGCGTAGCGGGCGTACGAGGACTCCACCACCGCCGAGGTGATGTGGACGACGAACCAGGCGCCCGCGCCGATGGTCACCAGCGAGAGGATCCTGCCCACCGCCGCCTCGTGCGCCAGCAGGGGCCGCCAGCCGGTCTGCCGGTACGAGCCGCGCAGCAGGGCGGCCACCAGGAGGAGGCGCAGGGGGAGTTCGCAGCGGCGCAGCAGGCTCCAGAGGGGGGTCTCGGGGTGGCGGGCGTCCGCACGCCTCAGCAGCAGGTCGGCGAGCCAGCCGGCCACGAGGGTGAGCAGGACGGAGCCGCCTATGACGGTCAGCAGTCTGAGCACGCTGTTCATGGCTCCTCGGAGGGGGTCGGGGGCGGAACGCGGGGGTCGCGAGGGGCGCGACGGGTCCGCGCGTGCCCTGCCGTTCCCCCGGCAAACCGGCGTTCCGGCCGTTCGGGAGCCGCCCGGCCGGGGCGGGTGGTGCGTGCCGCGCGGGCACCGTCCGCGGCGCGCGCGGGCCGCGGCTCCGCTCCCCCTGCCGGCTCACGCGTGCACCGCGGGCCCGTCGGCCACCGGGCGGCGGTTTTCAGCCGATTCGCGGGGTTGTGGCGTTCTCGCCGGGAGCGGATGGGGATCCGGGGCAGCCGCGGCTGTGGCGGCCGACGCGCCGCCTTCGCCGCCGGGGCCCGAAGCCGGGCCCGCGGCGGGATTCCGACCGGGAAGGAAGGGACCATGCTGATCACCGTTACCCGTTCCGGGGGCTTCGCCGGGGGCGAGGAGGAGCGCGAGCTCGACACCGCGGGCCGTCTGGACGCGTCCCAGTGGGAGGACCTGGCACACCGGGCCGTCGCCTCGACGGCGGACGGCTACCACTACCGGATCACCGTCGACGACCGGGCGATCGACCTCCAGGACCCCTACCTGTCCGCGGACCAGCGGCAGCTGATCCGCGGCGTGCTCGACGAAGGCGCCTGACCGGATGACGCGGCCACCGCCGTACGGACGTGACGACCCGTCCGTACGGCGGTGGCCGCACGGGGTACTGCCGCCGGCGCGGGGCAGACGGGACTTTGACGACAGACCCTAGGCCGTGGCGCGGGACCCGTCGCCGGCGGGGACGTCGGCCGCCGCCTGCGGTGCGGGCGCGAGCGCCGGGGCGGCCAGCGGGGCGGCGAGGTAGGCGAGGAGGCCGGCGATCTCGTGGTCGGCCTCCGCCGGGTGGCGGAAGCGGGCGCCGGGGGCGATGACGTAGCGGTTGCGCCTGCCGTCGCGGGTGCGGCTGAGGTACCCGTCCGCCTGCAGGTCCGTGACGATCGCCTGCACGGTGCGTTCGGTGAGCCCGCAGCCCGCGGCGATGTCGCGCAGGCGGATCCCCGGGTCGCGCGCGATGGCGACCAGGACCCGGGCGTGGTTGGTCAGGAAGGTCCAGCGATTGCGGCGGGGTCCCACGTGCTCGTTCTCCACGCGGCCATTCTTGGACGGAGAACCACAGAAAGGCAAATCCAGAAAAGCTTTTCCTGTATCACTTGACGTGTGTCCGCGGCCCCGGCAGGGTTCAGGTGAGCGGAATCGACCTTCCGTTTGATCGGAACGATCTGGCGACGCACCGCAAGCACTCGTGCCCAAGGAGCGGAGACGATGACCACCACCACTGCCACTGCCACTGCCACTGACCCCGCCCTCGACGGCCTGCCCGACGTCCCCCGCCCACGGGAGGTGCCCCCGGGCGAGGCCCGGGAGCTGACGCGGGTGTTCTTCGAACGGCTGAGGAGCCTGGAAGAGGGCACCCCGGAGTACCAGTACGTCCGCAACACCCTCATCGAGATGAACGTCTCCCTGGTGAACTTCGCCGCCCGTCCGTTCCGGGACCGCCCCGGCGGGCCGGAGAACGAGGACATCGTGCAGGTCGGCGTCATCGGACTGATCAAGGCCATCGACCGCTACGAGCTCGACCGCAACACCCAGTTCTCCACCCTGGCCCTGCCGTACATCACCGGCGAGATCAAGCGCCACTTCCGGGACACCACCTGGGCCGTACGGGTGCCGCGCCGGCTGCAGGAGCTGCGTACGCAGCTGGCCAGGTCCACGGAGGACCTGACCTCCGCGACGGGGCACGCCCCCACCCCCGGCGAGCTCGCCGAGCACCTGGACCTCACCGAGGAGGAGGTCCGCCAGGGCCTGGTCGCGGCGAACGGCTACTCCACCCAGTCCCTCGACGCCCCCACGGGCCCCGCCGTCGGCGGCGAGGCGGCTCCCGGGTCCGCCCAGCCCGCGCACACCCTCGCCGAGACGCTGGGCGACACCGACCACGCGCTGGAGGCCGTCGAGGACCTGCACGCCCTGGCGCCCCTCCTGTCGGAGCTGGACGAACGCACCACGCGGATCCTGGAGCTGCGCTTCGGACAGGAGATGACGCAGCGGCAGATCGGGGTGGAGATCGGCATGTCCCAGATGCACGTCTCGCGCCTCCTGACGCGCACCCTGGACACCCTGCGCGAGCAGATGCTGCGCGACTGAGCCCCCGGCGCCGTCAGGGCCCCGTCAGGGGTGGCGCCGGTGGCGCAGCCAGGCCGTCAGGGCGGCCTGGAGTTCGGCGACCTCGCGGTGGGTGAGCTCCTCTCCCACGGGGCCCACGTGCAGGCGTACGCCCGTACCCGTCACGGTCCAGCCGGCGCCCCGGCGTGGGCGGGAGGCGAGGGTGCGGCCCTCGGCGAGGGTGCGCAGGCCCTCGCGGACCGCCGGGGGAACGGCCGGGCCGGGCGGGGTGGCGGCCCGGGAGCGGGGGGTGAGGCCGATCTCGGTGTAGAAGGCGGTCAGGGCTTCCTCCAGCGATCCGGGGCCCGCGGGGGCCGCACCGGTGAAGTCGGCGATCAGCTCGGGATGCGCCCGTGGCGCGTGCTCCCCCCACGGACGGGCGTGGAGGGGGTGTTCCTCGGTGTCGAGGCGGACGCAGGCCGGGGCGATCAGCACGCGGGTGTAGCCCTGGTGGAGGAGGTCGGCGTACAGCCTGCGCAGCGTCACGGCCTGACGCGGCACCGGGTGCGGGTCCGCGGCGGCCGGGGCGTGCGGCCGTACGGGCCGCGGCGCCAGGCCGAGGAGCCCGGTGCTGTGGTGCAGGACGCCCGCCTGGGTGAGCACCGCCGTCGCCTGCCGGCCCTTGCGGTCCCAGCCGAGCCGGAACCCCACCACCGTGGTCCCCATCAGGCCTGCTCCTCCCCGGCCGCCGTGCGGCGTGGCCGACCACAGCACGGTAACCACGGCAGGACACCGCCGGGACGGGCATGGCCCAGTTCGCCCCCGGCGGGGCCGGATGTGCTACGGCACCCCGGGCGCCCAGGCCCTCGCGGCCGGTCAGCGCCGCGGGTCGGCCCAGGCGATCCGGTAGTACCTCAACCGGTCGTCCTCGGCCACCAGGCGCATGCCGGCGGCGGACATGACGCGCTGGGACGCGACGTTCTCGCGGTCGGCGTCCCCGCGCACACAGGTGACGCCCTGTGCGCGGGCGAACTCCAGCAGGGCGCGGAGCGCCTCCGAGGCGTAGCCACGGCCCTGCACCGAGGGGACCAGTCCGTAGCCGATCGTGACGCCGCCGCCGTGGTCGGGCGGTCCGTGGAAGCCCAGCCCGCCTATCGCGTGCCCGTCCTCGCGCCGCCGGATCTCGTACGCGCCGAACGGCTGCGGATCGCCGTCCTCCCCACAGAGGGCGAGGAAGCTCCTCGCTCCGGCCACGTCCACCGCGGCGGGGTAGCCGGGCGCCCATCGCACACTGCCGTCCGGCTCTCCCGCCACCACGCGCGCCGCCTCCCCGGGGCTCAGCGGATGGAGTACGAGCCGCGCCGTCACCAGACCGTCCATGGTGACGGGGTATCACGCGGAAGCCGCCGGCCGCACGCGGATTTTCCGAAGGACGGGCCCGGCCGACGGCGCCACCGTGTTCGCCCTGGAGTGCCCGGACGCCGAGTTGCGCCCCGCACCGCGTCCCGATCTGATCGCCGGCCTACGGGCCCTCGTCACCACGCACCCGCTGCACCGTCTGCCGCCACGCCCGGCACGCCCTCAACCTGCACTCCGCCGGGGACACGCACGACGGCAGGGAGCACGTGCGCCGCGCGCTGCGGCACTCGCGTCACGCACCCGCAGGACCCGGTCCCGCCGGCCGTCCCGGAGCGGGGGCGGCGGCCGAGGCGACGAGGGCCTCGGCGAGGTTCTCCTTGCGGATCCGCTGGTCGACGTAGAGCAGCGACAGGACCAGCTGGGGGTATCCGACCTGGAACACCGCGCTGACCGCCGTGCCGAGCAGGATGCTGGCCAGGTACACGCCGAAGCCGAGGACCAGTGCGGCCGGGTCGCCCCCGTCGCCCGCCCCCATGATGGTCGGGACGAGCGCGAAGACGCCGATGAGGACGAACGGCAGCTGGACCACGTAGCCGACCACCGTCGCCAGGAGGTACCCGAGCGCCGTGATGCCGAACGTGCGCCACCACCCGCCGCCGACGAGACGGGCGGAGCGGCGCATGGCCGCGACCGGGCCGAGCCCCTCGCACACCGCGACGGCGGGCGCCAGGCTGAAGCGGACGGCGAGCCACACCGCCACCGGCATCCACAGCAGCACGCCCATGACCGTCACGAGCAGCACCACGGGCGACGGGCCGGGGCGGTCCCCAGGCATGATCATCAGCGGGAAACAGACGGCGTAGAGGGCCAGGACCGGCCCGGCCGTGAACAGCCCGACGCACAGCACGACACCGAGGACCGACGGCAGCCGGGACCAGCAGCGCCGCCACAGCGCGGCGAAGGTCGTGGGGCGGCCGAGGACCGCCTCCTGGATCACGGCGGGGCACAGGGCGGTGAGCATTCCCGTGCACAGGGTCAGGGTGACCAGGGCGAGCACCGCGACCGGTGCGAAGTACAGCAGCAGGGCCGCCACGTCGTCGGCGGCGGGCGGATCGCCCTTCGGCCGGTCGAAGACGGCGGCGAACCGGTCGTGCGCACCGAGGGCCGCGACGCCGATCGCGGCGACGACCAGGAGCAACCCGAGGCCCTGCACCGCGAGGATGATTCCGGTCATGGGCTTCCAGTAGCGGCGGAAGGCGCTGAAGGCACCGCCGAGCACCTCGCCGGTCCCCAGCGGCCTCAGCGGTATGACGCCCGGCTGCGGCGCGGGCGGCGCCCACCCTCCCCACGGCGGTACCGGCTGACCCGGGTGGTGCTGGGCCCACCCCGCGTTGTGCGACATCACTGATTCCCCCTCGGAAGAAGGGACACCGTAACCCGCGGTCCGCCGCCCGGGCACGGCGGCCCCGCCGGTGGCGGCCGGGCCCCGGCGGGTCCAGGCTCGGAAGGGGCGGAGCCGCGCGTGCACCGCCGTCGCAGCGACGGGAGCGAGCAGATGACGGGTGACCTGTGCCTGGTCACCGGCGCCACCGGCTACATCGGCGGCCGCCTGGTGCCCGAACTGCTCGACGCCCGGCTACCGGGTCCGGGCGCTGGCCCGCTCCCCCGAGCGGCTGCGCGACCATCCCTGGGCCCCCCGCGTCCAGGTGTCGCGCGGCGACGTCACCGACCGGGGCTCGCTGGACGAAGCCCTGGCCGGGGTGGACGTCGCCTATTACCTGGTGCACGCCCTCGGCGCCGGCCCCGGCTTCGAGGAACGCGACCGGGCCGCCGCCCGCCTGTTCGCCGAGCGGGCCCGGCTGGCCGGCGTACGGCGCATCGTCTACCTCGGCGGCCTCACCCCGGCCGGCCTGGACCCCGCCGGGCTCTCCCCGCACCTGCGCTCCCGCACCGAGGTGGGCGCCATCCTGCTGGCCTCCGGCGTCCCCTGCACCGTGCTGCGGGCGGCCGTCGTCATCGGCTCCGGCTCCGCCTCGTTCGAGATGCTGCGCTACCTGACGGAACGGCTGCCCATCATGATCACGCCGAGCTGGGTGGGCACCCGGGTGCAGCCCATCGCCGTGCGCGACGTGCTCCGCTACCTCGTCGGCAGCGCCGCCATGCCCCCCGAGGTCAGCCGGACCTTCGACATCGGCGGGCCGGACGTCCTCACGTACGAGCAGATGATGCACCGCTACGCCGAGGTCGCCGAGCTCCCGCACCGCCGCATCCTGCGCGTGCCCATGCTCAGCCCGGGTCTCTCCAGCCTCTGGATCGGCCTGGTCACCCCGGTGCCCCGGGCGCTGGCCCGTCCGCTCGCCGAGTCGCTGCGCCACGAAGTGGTGTGCGGGGAACACGACATCGCCCGCTGGGTACCCGACCCGCCGGGCGCGCCGCTGCCCTTCGACCGGGCGCTGGCCCTGGCCCTGGAACGGGTCCGCGAGGCCCGGGTGAGCACCCGGTGGTCCTCCGCCTCCCTGCCCGGCGCCCCGAGCGACCCGCTGCCCACCGACCCGGACTGGGCCGGCGGCAGCCTGTACACCGACCACCGCAGCACCGGGGTGGCGGCCCCGCCGGGGGCCCTGTGGCGGGTGGTGGAGGGCATCGGCGGGGAGAACGGCTGGTACTCCTTCCCGCCGGCGTGGGCCGTACGCGGCTGGCTGGACCGGCTGGTGGGCGGGGCCGGCATCCGCCGGGGCCGCCGTGACGCCGGCCGGCTGCGGGTGGGCGACGCGCTGGACTTCTGGCGGGTCGAGGAGATCGAGCCGGGCCGGCTGCTGCGGCTGCGCGCCGAGATGCGGGTTCCGGGACTGGCATGGCTGGAGATGTACGCCGAACCCGACCCGGCGCACGAGGGCCGCTCCCGCTACCGGCAGCGCGCCCTCTTCCACCCGCACGGTCTGCTCGGCCACCTGTACTGGTGGGCCGTGAGCCCCTTCCACGCGGCGGTGTTCGGCGGCATGGCGCGCAACATCGCCCATGCCGCCGAACAGGGCGCCGCCGGACGTCCGGACGGGGCCGGTCCGGGCTAGCGGAGCTTCACCCACTTGTCGGTGCTCGCCACGATGTAGGTGCCGAGGTCCGGGTCGGTGGCCGAGGCGTTGGCGAACACCTTGAGCCGCTCCGACTTGATGAACGGGGTGTCCGTCTCGGGGGTGTGCACCCGTACGGGTGCCTGCCAGGCGATGGTCTTGCCCGGGACGCAGTCCACCTCGACCCGGAAGCCGCCCTGGACGAACTTCGGCTGCTCCTGGCTCGCGGAGCCGCCCACCGAGACCTTCACCGGCTTGGTGCAGGTGACGGTGCCGTTGAGGGTGGCGCCGCCGGTCTTCGACAGCTTGCCGTTGCCGTTGACGGTCACACCGAGGGCGACCGGCTTCGGCGGGGTGACGTCGCTGGCCATCAGGTAGCCCTTGAGGGGGCTGCGGTCGTCGCAGTCCTGCTCGTAGAAGAGGTTGATCTTCTTGACGGTGGTGCCCTCGCCGAAGACCAGCTCGCTGATGCCGAAGCTGCCGGTGAGGGTGGAGCAGCCGCCGTAGTAGCCGTTGACGAACATGCTGGGCCGGTCGAGGACGGTGCCCGGCATCTCCGGGGTCTTCACGGCGTCCGCGTACGAGCCGGCCGCCAGTGCCTGCCCGGCGGGCGCGGCCAGGTCCATGGTCCAGGAATCGCCGGGGCGGGTGATGACGACCCGCAGTGTGCGGTGGTCGGGGGACGCGGTGACGTCGATCTTGTCGCCCGTGCCCGGCCCGTACCAGCGGGCCTGGTCGTCGAAGCCGTCGCCCTGGTCCCCGGCCCAGTTGAACTCGCCCTGCGGCATCTCGGCGGCCTGGGCCGCGCCGGCCGCCGCCAGCGGCAACGCGAGAGCGGCGGCGGCGAGCACGGCGGCCGCCCGGGCGGCGGCGCGTGCGGGCATGCGGAACTTCACTGGTGTACCCCCCATGAAGAACGGAAGAACCTGAAGATCGAGAGTGATCGGCGCGAGTCTGCCAACAGGGGTACGAAAGGGGCAACAGGTATACGTCCCGAGGCAGTTCACCGCCGCAGGCGGGCACACGCCAGTGAAGGCCGGACCCTGCCGCGGGGGGTGCGGCGCGGGAGCAGGAGCGGGGTGGCCAGCAGCAGTACGCCCGCCAGGGCGATGGCCGTACGCGGGCCGAGGAGGGTGCCCAGTACGCCCCAGAGGGCCGTCAGGAGCGCGGTCGCGGCCTTGGTCGTCACCGCCCAGGCGGAAAGGGTGCGGGCGACGCGGTCCGGCGCGGTGCGTTCGAGGCGGTAGGCGGCGTGGACGGGGTTGAACACCCCGCAGCAGAGGATGAGCCCGAACTCCACCCCGATCACCAGCAGCAGCCCGCCCGCGCCCGGCCCCACGAAGGCCAGGCCGACGGGCCAGAGCGCGCGCAGGGTTCCTGACACGGCCAGCACCCGGTGCCGCCCATACCGGGTGACCAGCGGCCGGGCCAGCCGCGAACCGAGCAGCCCGCCGACCGAGGGCGCGGCGAAGGCGAGACCGTACTGCCAGGGCGCGAAGCCGAGCCGGCCGAGCATCAGGACGGCCAGCAGCGGGGTGGCGGCCATCACCAGGCCGTTGAACGAGGCGGTGTTGAAGAACAGCGGACGCAGCGCCCCGTCGGCGAGGATGTACCGCCAGCCGTCGAGCAGGTCCCCGGCCCGCATGCGCCCGGCCCGCCCCCGGCCGGGCGGCGGCTCGTCCCCGCCCATGGCGCGGATGCCCAGGGCGGAGAGCAGGTAGCTGACCGCGTCGGCCGTCACCGTCGCCACGGGGCCGAGGAGCCCGATCGCGGCGCCGCCGAGGGGCGGCCCGACGATCGTGGTGGTCCAGGCCGTGGACTCGAACCGGGCGTTGGCGACGAGCAGGTCCTCGGCCGGCAGGAGGGTCTTGAGGTACGCGCCGGAGGCGGCGCGGAAGGTGATGTCGGCGGCCGCGACGACGACCGAGACCAGCAGGAGCTGGAGGAAGGTGAGCACGCCCAGCGCGTACGCGGCGGGGACGGTCAGCAGCGCCGCGCACCGCACCAGGTCCGTCGCGATCAGCACGGGCCGCTTGCGGCGGAACTCCACCCACGGGCCGAGCGGCACCGCCGCGGCGGCGCCCACGGCGGCCCCTGCAGAGGAGAGCGCGGCGACCTCGGCCGGCCCGGAGTGCAGCACCCGGACGGCGATCAGGGGGAACGCGCCGAACGCGAGCCACGTGCCGAGCGCGCTGGTCCCGTACGCCCCCCAGAGCCATCCGAACCGGCGCCCCAGCCGGTGCCCGGGCCGGTGTGTCCCCAGCCGCCCGCTCTTCATCCCCGCGCTCCTCACCCCTAGGCCGCACAACCGATCGGCGTGCACGAGCATCAAAGCGGGCCCCGTACTCGCGGATCAAACAACCGGACAGGCCCCAGCCCACAACCACTGGTTGTGACCTTAGGGTGTCGGCATGGATCTCGAAGCCGTCCGCACCTTCGTCGTGGCCGCCGACGCGGGGCGGTTCCAGGAAGCCGCCGCCGAGCTGGCCGTCACCCAGCAGGCCGTCTCCAAACGCATCGCCGCGCTGGAGCGCGGCCTCGGCGTGCGGCTGTTCACCCGTACGCCGCGCGGCGCCGAGCTCACCATCGACGGGCAGGCGTTCCTGCCCCACGCGCGCGACCTGCTGCGCGCCGCCGAGCGGGCCGTCTCGTCCGTCCGGACGGGCCGCCGTCCGCTGCGCGTGGACGTGATCAACTCGCGCGGCGCGGCGACGGGCCTGATGCGGGGCTTCCACCGGGCGCATCCGGAGATCGAGCTCGACGTGGTGATGCTGTTCGAGATCGACGCGGCCGTGGCCGCCCTGCGCTCCGGTGCGATCGACGCGTCCTTCCGCGCGGTCACCGTGCCCGGTCGGCCCCTGCCGGAGGACATCGAGGCCGTCCGGGTGCTCGATGAACCGCTGCGGCTCCTCACCGGCCCCGGCCACGCGCTGGCGGGCGCCGCGTCGGTCCCCCTCGCCCGGCTCGCCGGGCACCGGATCTGGATGCCGGGCGTCGTCCCCGGTACCGAGTGGGCCGTCTACTACGAGGACCTCGTCGCCGAGTTCGGCCTCACCATCGAGGCGACGGGACCCAACTTCGGTTCCGACGCGCTCCTCGACACCATCGCCGACACCCCGGCCCTGGCCACCTTCATGGGCGGGCACACCCGCCTCGTCTGGCCCGACGGCCACGGCCTGCGCCTCGTCCCGGTGACCGGCCCGACGCCGGTCTACCCGCACTCGCTGCTCTGGCACCGCGACAACCCCCACCCGGCGCTGGCCGCCCTCCGCGCCCATCTCGCCGCCGGGGCGGCCGGGCAGGACACCAGCGGGACCTGGATGCCCGACTGGGTGATCCCGCGCTGAACACGGGCACGCGCGGGCGCCCGGCCCCGCCGGGACGGACCACCGGAGTGGCGCGACCGCCGACGAAAGGTTTCGCTGGCCGGACGAGCCCGTTCCGCTGCCCACCCCGCCGGAGTCACCATGGCCGCCCCCTGGGACACGCCGCCCCCGCGCCGCGCCCGGGCGTCGCTCCTGCCCGTCCTGCTGCCGATCGCGCTGCTGATCGTGGTGGCGGTGGGCGTGGGCTCGTGGCTGCAGTTCTCGGAACGGCAGGCGGCCGACACCGTCCACACGGTCGGCTCCTCCTCCCCCGACCGGGTGGACGTGGAGGCCACCGTCCAGCGCGTCGACGCCGCGGCCCGGGAGCTGGTGCTCCGGGTACGGGTCACCCCGCGCGGGTCCCTCGGCGAGGAGGACGGGACCGCCCCGGTGGCCGACCTCGGCCTCCAGACCTCCGCGGCGACCCTCGGCGACCTGGCGTTCAAGGCGCACGAGCGGATCGCGCCCCGGGACGTGCAGGTCGCGCTGACGGGCGGATCGATCGGCGACTACCCGTTCGACACCTACGGGACCGACGTGGAGTTCTGGGCCGTGCTGGGCGGCAGGCAGGTGCCCGTGCGCCTGCTGTTCTCCAACAACGACACGCTCTTCTCGGTCACCGCCGAACCCGCGCCCTCGGCGCAGGGGGCCGTCCTCGGGCTGGCGGTGGCCCGCTCGGGCAGCCTGCTCGTCTTCGCCGTCTTCATGATGGGCGTGATGTGGGCGCTGGCCGCCTCCGTCCTCATCGGGACCTGGTACCTGACGACGCGGGGCGAGGCCCTGGTCTGGCCCGCCCTCTCCTGGATGGCGGCCACCCTGTTCGCCCTCTCGGCGTTCCGCAACACCGCCCCGGGATCACCCCCGATCGGCTGCGTGCTGGACTGGTTCGCCTTCCTGTGGGCCGAGACCGTGATCGCCCTCTGCCTGATCGCCGTGGTCGTCACCGGCGTCCGTACCGCCCTCCGGCCGGACGGCACCGGACGCGCCTGAGCCGGCGCCGTCCGTCCGGAGGGGCCTCAGCAGCCGCTGGTCCAGGTGTGGGAACCACCCCGGTCGTTCGCGCCGCCGTCGTAGCCGACCTCCTGCCCGGGGGCCAGACAGAGCGTCACGCGGCCCAGGAGCTCGCGGCCCTCGTAGACCTTGACGTGGTCCTTCACTCCGGGGCCGGAGGTCCCGTGGTTGGCCCAGGAGGAGTCGTGCTTGAACATGTCGCCCTCCCACCAGCGGTCGTCGCCGCTGTGCTCGATCTTCATGCCGTCGAAGTTCGCGTCCGTCCAGACGCAGAAGTAGCCGCTGCGGCAGTCGGCCGCCTCGGCGGCGGCGGAGGTGGCCAGGACGGCGCCCGTCGTGATGACGGCGGCCGCGAGGAGGGTGGTGAAGCGCTTCATGCGGATGGGTTTCCTTTCGTTGGCGGGGACTTGAGGACGGTGGCGGCTTCGGTGAGGGCGTGGGCGCGCAGCCGCTGCCAGTCGGCGATCTCGGCGCGGTGGCGGGCCCGGACCTCGGCGAGGTCCCGGTGGGCGTGGTCGGCTTCGGGCCGGAGGTTGTTGACGACGACCGAGGCGCGGAACCAGCCGGGCTGGTCCCCGTAGAGCCGCTGCTGGGCGGCGGCGAGGCAGCCGTCGGTGTGGGCGCGTACGACGTAGCCGGTGGGCAGGGTGAGGGACAGCTCGGCGGGCCCCGTACCGAAGAGGGCGGCACTGACCCGCGCGTCATCGGTGCCGGGCTGCCGGCCCGGCCCGCTCCTCGGCGGGACGAACCCCTGGCGGGTCAGGCACGCGTCGGTGAGGCGCTGGGTGGCGGCCTTGATCACGTCGTCCGGGTCGGCGGCGGAGCGCGGGGCCCCGGTGGCGCAGGCCGTCAGGAGGGCGCCGGCCGTGACGACCGCACAGGCCAGCGCGCCGACGGCCGGCGGCCTTCCGGCCGTCCGTAAGCGACGGCTCGTCCGGGACCGGGGCAGTTCCTTGATCACAGCCATGCTGTCTAGCCGTCCGGGCCCCCGGCGCGACAGGGCCGAGGGCCGGGACTCACCCGACTGGGCGCACGTTTCACCCGGGGAAACGTTGCGGCACGCCGCCCGCTGTCACAGCGTCCAGTAACGCGACCCGGTGGGGGGAACGGGGCGCGGTACCCACGTCGAACGGTCGGCGAGCGGGCTCCAGTCCTTGATCTCCTGGTCACGGAAGTAGATCGACAACGCCCAGTAGTAATCGTCCTCATGCAGGATGAGGTCGTCCTTCTGCGACAGGTCGAGCCCGCACCAGTGGTAGTTGATCCGCGCCACGGCCTCGGCCAGGGTGATGGAGCACAGCCTCGCCATCTCCTCCGCGGTCGCGCGCAGGAGGTCCAGCGTCTCCGGCGACGTGGCCATCAGGAATTCGCTCGTCGCGTCCGGCTGTGTCGATCCCGTCGGTCCCATACGTGCATTCTGCCGCGCCCCGGCCGCGCGCTGTGACTCCGTGAGCCGAGGACGCGGAACGGGTCCTGCGGCTACCCGGTGCGGCTGTCGTACGCGCCGAGCAGCCGGCACTCGCCCGGATCGGCCGTCACCGGGCGTTCGCGCAGGATCTCGCGGGCGCGGTACTCGCCCAGGCTCGTGGCGTACCAGGGCGCGCGGGCGGACCGCCGCAGTTCGTCCCGGATCCCCATCAGGGCGCAGGAGCGCCTGGGTTCGGGCAGCCGGTCCAGGTACGGGGCGGCGTCGGCCGACAGGCCGCGGAGGTAGGCGAGGTCGAGCTTGCCGTCCTGCTGGTAGCGGGTCACGTTGCTCTCCGCGATGATGCCGTCGGGCGAGAGCAGCCCGAAGGCCAGTACGGTCGCCGCCGCGCTGCCGACCACCGCGCGGGCCAGCCAGCGGCCGCCCACCGCCCCGGCGGCGATCAGCAGCACGATGACCAGGCCGAGCCACAGTTCCATGGTGACCACGGACAGCCGGAGCCTGGTCAGCCCGTACGCGTCGACGTACAGGTCCATCCGGCGGACCGCGGAGGCGACCACGACGAGGGTCAGCAGGCACAGCGTCCCGAGCACCGCCCGGACCAGGCGGCGGTCGCCGGGCGTGCCGCGGGGTGCCCAGCGCAGCGCGAGCGCGATGACCGCGAGGACGAAGAGGGTGGCCCACAGCAGCTGCCAGAACCCCTGGCGGGCGTACTGGGCGTAGGTGAGCCCGGTGCTCTCCAGCACCTTGTCGTAGCCGCCGAACAGCACGGCCAGCTGCACCGCGTTGAAGCCGGCGAAGAGCAGGTCGAGCAGGATCAGCGGCAGGCTCCACTCCACGCGGGAACGCGGCTTGCCCGGCCTGGTCTTCATCCGGTCCCAGCGGTGCGGGGCCGCGGCGGTGCGGGCCGCGGCGAGCGCCAGGACCGCGCCGGCGAGGAAGAGCAGGATCCGCAGCGGTCCCTCCCCCACGCTCACGTCGGGCAGCAGGCCGCCCAGCAGATCGGCGAAGGCCGCGTCCGCCGAGGCGAACAGCGCCCCGAACACCAGCAGCAGGACCGCCGCCACCACGACCGCCTTGACCACGGGCAGCCAGCGGTCCCGGCCCGTCCCGCCGCCGCGCGCCCGGACGCCGGCCCAGGCCCAGCCGACGCCGGTGACGGCGCTGTCGAGGAAACCGAGGGGGCCGAGCAGTACGCCGGGCCACCTGCGGGTGCCGTGCAGGGCCAGGGCGGCCAGCAGCAGGGCGGCGAGGATCGCCAGGGTGGACGGCCAGGCGGAGTCGCGCAACGCCGGCACCGCGAGCAGCGCCACGCAGCCGACGGCCCACAGCAGGCTCCAGGGGCGGGCCTTGCGGCCGGCCGCGCGGGCCGAGGCGTACGCGGCGACCATGGCGGGCAGTGCGGAGAGGAGCAGCCCGGGGCCCATGCCGTCGCCGAGGAGCACGGCGGCGGTGAGTCCGGCCGCGAGGACGGCCACCAGGGTGACGCCGGCGATCGGAGCGGCCTCGGCGGGCCGGATCCGCCGCCACATGGAGTCGGCCGCCCGCGCGGCGGCCGCTTCGCGGGCCTGCTGCTGCCGGAGTTGGAGCTGGTACGCCTGCCAGGCCTGCCAGGCGTACGGGTCGTACCCGGGCAGGCCGGGGGCGGGCGGGGCGACCGGAGCCTGGGCGGGCCCTCCCGGGCTCGCCGGGGTGGCGCGTCCCCCCTGCTCGGCGTGGTCGGCGGCGTTCTCGGACATCGGGTCCCTCCCCTGGTGCGGAGGGGTCAGAGTAGGCCCGCACCCCAGGGTTTTGAACGCATTCAACCAGGCCTTGTGGCAGGACCGTGACAATCAGGCCCCGGCAGGGGAGGGGTGGCGCACGCCGCGGGGGCGGACCGGCGTCATGGCCGGTCCGCCCCCGTGGCACGGAGTCCGTCGTGGGATCAGGCGCCCAGGTGGCTGCCCTTGAGCCACTCCTTCTCCCCGCTCTTGGAACAGGTCGAGGTCCAGACCGGACCGGCGAACGCCGGGAGGTTGTGGGGTACCGCGGCGAAGGAGGAGCAGTCCGACGAGTTCGTGCGGTGACCGCCGGAGAAGTAGTCGATGTCGACGCCGTCGTCGGCCAGGGCGGCCCCGGCCCCGCCCAGGAGGATGCCGGCGGCGAGGAAGGAAGCGGTGACAGCAGAGCGAATACGCATGGACTCCCCTAAGGGTCGGTTGAAACGACGCACCGGTTCGATAGGCGCGTCGGCCGGTCCAACCGCTCCGGGACCCCGCCGGGAACGGCAGTTCACTCCGATGCCACAGAAGTATCGTTCCGCCCTAACCCGTCCAGGGGCGGGGCCCGTTGTCAGTGGTGGGTGCGAGGATCGGAGCATCACTTCGGAAAAGGGGGAGCGGTCATGTCCGGAAACCAGAACTACATCAACCACGTTGCTCTTGTGCTGGATGCCAGTTCGTCCATGTCGCACCTGCGCGGCAAGGTCGTCGAGGTCGCCGATCAGCAAATCGCCTATCTGGCCCGCCGGTCGCAGGAACTGGACCAGGAAACGCGGGTCACGGTGTACGTGTTCGCCGACACGGTGCAGTGCGTCATCTACGACAAGGACGTGCTGCGCATGCCGTCCCTGAAGCAGCTGTACCGGGTCGGCGGAATGACCGCGCTGCTGGCGGCCACGCTGAAGTCGCAGCGGGAGCTGGCGCAGACCGCCCAGCTCTACGGGGACCACAGCTTCCTGACCTTCGTCCTCACCGACGGCCAGGAGAACGCCAGTCACCGCTGCCCGGACGCCCCCGCCAGGGACCCGCGGGCCCTGACGCAGGCCATGGCGACGATGATCGAGACGCAGGAGGACAACTGGACCCTGGCCGTCCTGGTGCCGGACCAGATGGGCAGGCGCGAGGCCATGCAGTGCGGTTTCCCGAGGGACAACATCGCCATCTGGGACGCCACGAGCACGCAGGGCCTGGAGGAGGCCGGCCAGGTCATCCGGGAGGCCACCGAGAAATTCATGGTGGGCCGCACGAAGGGAATCCGGGGTTCGAAGGCGGTGTTCTCCACGGGCGCGGAAACGGTCAACAAGGACACCATCGAGGCCGCCGGTCTCACCCCGGCGAATCCGTCGGACTATCAGCTCATTCCGGTGGCGCGCGATGTGGCCATCCGGGACTGGGTCGTCGAATCCGGGCACACCTATCGGACCGGTGGCGCCTATTACCAGCTGAGCAAGTCGGAAAAGATTCAGGCACGAAAGCAGATCGCGGTACTGGAGAAGAAGACGGACCGGGTCTTCACGGGGCCGCAGGCGCGGGCCCTGCTCGGTCTGCCGGACGCGGAGGTCCGCGTCAGCCCGGCGCACAACGACGAGTTCACGATCTTCGTACAGAGCACCAGCGTGAACCGGAAGTTGGTGCCGAACACCCGGCTGCTGCTGATGAACTGATGCCGTGGAAGCCCCGCCGGTCCGGCCGGCGGGGCTTCCGGTGGTGCGGACGGCCGCTACGCCGCCTGGAGGGCCAGGGTCGGGGAGAGCCGGGCGGCGCGGACCGCCGGGTAGAGGCCGGCCAGGGTGCCGATGGCCAGCGTGGCGGCGAAGCCGCCGGTGACCGCCCACAGGGGCACCACCCAGGGGAGGTCTCCGGTCCGGGCGTAGACCGCGGTGGCCGCTGCTCCCAGGGCGATGCCCGCGAGCCCGCCGAGCCCGGACAGCAGCAGGGACTCCGTCACGAACTGGATGCGGATCTGGCCCCGGGTCGCCCCCAGGGAACGGCGCAGGCCGATCTCGTGGCGGCGCTCCAGCACCGAGATGATCATCGTGTTGGCCACGCCGACCCCGCCCACGAGCAGGGCGATCCCGCCCAGTCCGAGGAGGAGCGTGCTGAACGCGCCCTCGGTGGCGGCCTTGGCCTGCAGGGCCGCCGAGGGGTCGGTCACCGACACCGTCGTCGGGCTCTGCGGGTTGGCCGTCCGCGCGACCAGGGCGCGTACCTGCGCGACCCGGTCGTCCCTGGAGCGCTCGTAGACGGCCGTCGGGTGCCCGTCGAAGCCGAGCAGGTCCTCGGCCGCCCGCCAGCCGATCAGCGCAGAGCGCTCGATCTCGGGCGCCAGCGGGACGGGGTCCAGGACGCCGATGACCGTGAAGTACCGGCCGCCGATGAAGACCTGGCCCCCGGGTCCGCCGATGCCGAGCCGCTCCGCCGTGACGTGCCCCAGCACCACGGACGGATAGCGGGAGGTGGCGTCGTTCAGCCAGACGCCCGAGCGCATCCGCGCGCGGAGCACCCCCGGCAGGTCGTCCTTGACCGCCTTCACCGTGATGCCGCCGGTCTCCTCCTTGGGGATCTTCTCCGAGCGGCGGACCGACTCGGGTACGTCGCCCGTCGTGCCCACCGACTCGACCCCCTCGATGCGGGAGATCATGCCGGGGGCCTCCTCGGGCAGTTTGGTGTCCTGGCCCGCGAACATGGACTGGCCGGGCGTGACCACCAGCATGTTCGTGCCCAGCTTCTCCAGTTCCGCCAGCAGCTTGGCCTGGCTGGAGGAGGAGACGCCGACCACCGCGATCATCGTCGCGATGCCGATGGCGATCCCGAGGGCGGACAGGAACACCCGCATCGGGCGCGAGCGGAGCCCCGCCGAGCCGACGTGCAGCACGTCGCGGGGGCCGAGGCGGGACGGGCGGAGCCGGGCCGTGGCCGGTGGCTCGTGGTTCACGACGGCTCCTCGGGGCGCTCCGGCCGGGGGTGCGGGCGTGGGCGCGGGTGCGCGTGCCGTTCGTCAGCGACGACTTCCCCGTCCCGGATCCGGACGGACCGCGGCAGGCTCGCCGCGATCTCCTGGTCGTGGGTGATCACGGCGATGGTCGCCCCGTCCCCGTTCAGCTCGTGCAGCAGCTCCATGACCGACCGTCCGGACGCCGTGTCGAGCGCGCCCGTGGGCTCGTCGGCCAGCAGCAGGTCCGGTTCACCGGCGACCGCGCGGGCGATCGCCACGCGCTGCTTCTGACCGCCGGACAGCTCGTGCGGCCGGTGTTCCATCCGGTCGCCGAGACCCACGCGCTCCAGCGCGGCCGCCGCGCGGCGGCCGCGCTCGGCCCGGGAGAGACCGGAGTAGAGCAGGCCCTCCGCGACATTGGCCCGGGCGCTGATGCCCGGGACGAGGTGGAAGGACTGGAAGACGAAGCCGACGTGACGTGAGCGCAGGGCGGACAGGGCCCGGTCCGACAGGGCCGCCACGTCGTGCCCCGCGATGGCGACCCGGCCGGCGCTCGGCCGGTCCAGGGTGCCGACGATGTGCAGCAGGGTGGACTTCCCCGAGCCGGACGGGCCGACGATGCCGAGGAGTTCCCCGTCCAGGACGGTCAGGTTCACCCCGCGCAGCGCCTTGACCCCGCCGGGGTACTCCTTGGTGACGCCGGTCAGCTCCACGACGGGGCGGGCGTGCCGGGTGCGGCGTGCGTGCGAGGGGCCGGTCATGCGCTCGGCACCCCCACGCGCATGCCCTCCTTCAGGGCGTCCGCCTTGACCTCGACCCGGCCCTGGCCGAACATGCCGAGCTCCACCGGGACCTCCCGAACGGTGCCGTTCTCGACGACCTGGACGCCGAAGCCGCCGCCGGCGAGGGCGAGCAGGGCGTTGACCGGGACGGAGAGCACGCCCTTGCGGGTCTCGCCGGTCAGCCGGACCGACACCGGGGACTGGTCGGGGCCCTGGGCCCGGGCGGCGTCGTCCAGGGTCACGGTGACCTGGACCTTCGGCTTCCCGTTGCCGCCTCCCCCACCGCCCCCGCCGCCGGAGCCGTTGCCCTCGCCCTCCGGGTTGGCGGTGCTGCCCACCGAGTCGATCTTCCCGGTGGCCGTTCCGCCGCCGGGCAGGGTCACGGTCACCGGATCACCGCTCTTCACCGCGCCCGCCTTGGCGGCGTCCAGCTGGAAGCGGACCATCCGCTCGGTGCCGGTCAGCGTGAGCACCGGTTTGCCCGGGCCGGGCTCGTCGCCGACCTGCGTGTCATTGCGCTGCACCCGCTGCGGCCCGGAGGCGAAGGCGATGTCCTCCTTGCCGACCTCGCCGGTCTCGGGTGTCCTGTGCGCCTTCTGCCAGCGCTTGACGGCGGTCGCCGTGCCCGCCGTGAAAGTGGCGTCGGCCGGGTCGAGCCCGGTCCCGTGGCCGAGGGCGACGAGGTTGCGCTTGAGCTGTTTGACGTCCTCGCCCTTGTCGCCCGTCTTGAGCTGCCGGTACATGGGCGTGGTCCCGTACATCAGGCGGACCGGCCGGCCGCCGACCTCGTAGAGCCGGCCGTCCCGCTCGACCGCCGTGCCCGCGCCCGCCACCCAGGTGAGCACGCCGGGACCGGGGGCGTTCATCCTGCGCTCCTGCGCGTAGCCGAGGGTGCCCTCGACGCTGAGGCCCGAGCTGAGGTCACCGCGCCGGACGGGTTCGGTCCGCTGCGGGAGGCCGTCGGCACGCCGGTCCGCGTCCGCCGCCCGGTCCGCGCGGGGCTGGGCGGTCACCGCGTAGCCGCCGCCCGTGGCGGCGACGGCCACGGCGAGCGAACCCAGCAGCCACTTCCCGCGCCGGTTCACGCGGCCTGGCACTTCTTCTGGGCCTCCTCGAAGGCCTGCTCCTGCCCCTCCGGGATCTTGGTGGCGCTCATCGCGTTGCCCTTGAAGTCCGGATCCGGGATGTTCACCCCGTGGTCGCGCATGCACTTGGCCCACTTCAGGGCCTTGTCCTTGTCCGCCTGCGGCATCTCGCCGGTGCCCGGCGCCTGCATCCCGCAGGCCTCGAAGGCCTTCTTCAGCGTCTCGGGGTCCTCGCTGCCGGTGCCGAGGGTCATGCCGCGCGGGTCCTGGCCGGGCTGGGGGTCGGGGGCGTCGATGCCGTGCTCGCGCAGGCACTTGCGTATCTGGAGGGCCTTGTCCGCGTCCTGGCCGCTGTTGCCGGACGTGCCGTCGCCCTTGCCGGAGGCGCTCGCGTTCTGCTGCGGGGCGTCGTTCTTCCCGCTGCCGGCGGAGCCGGTGCCCGTGCACGCGGTGACGAGGAGGGCCAGGCCGGTGACGACGCCGGCCGCGGTCATGGTCATGGTCGAGGATCGGTTCATGGGGCGGAGCCTGCCGGGGAGGTCGGTTTCGGTTCCTTCACCGATCATGTTTATGACGAGGAAATGCGGCCTTCGAGTAGAGAGGGCACATGCGAGTTCTGGTGGTGGAGGACGAGGAGTTCCTCCGGGAGATGATCGCCGAGGGGCTGCGCCGTGACGCGCTGGCCGTGGACGAGGCGGGCGACGGCCTGGAGGCCCTGCACCGCCTGCGGCTGGGCGAGTACGACGTGCTCGTCCTGGACCGCGATCTGCCCGGACTGCACGGGGACGAGGTCTGCCGCCAGGTCGTGCGCGAGCGGCTGCTCACGCGGGTGCTGATGCTGACGGCCTCGGGGACCGTGCGCGACCGGGTGGAGGGGCTGGGGCTGGGTGCCGACGACTACCTGACCAAGCCGTTCTCCTACGACGAACTGCTGGCGCGGGTGCTGGCCCTGGGGCGGCGGGCGCATCCGGCGCTGCCGCCGGTGCTGGAGCGGTGCGGGGTGGCCGTGGACACGGCGCGGCGGACGGCGACCCGGGACGGGCGGCGGCTCGCGCTGTCCCGGAAGGAGTTCGCGGTGCTGGAGGCGCTGCTGCGGGCGGAGGGGGCGGTGCTGGGCAACGACGACCTGATCGAGCAGGTGTGGGAGCAGGACACCTCGTACCGGACGAATGCCGTCCGGGTGACGCTCAGCAAGCTGCGGGCGAAGCTGGGCGAGCCCCAGCTGATCGAGACCGTGCCCGGCGCCGGCTACCGGATCGCCGATCCGCGATGAGAGCGGTGCTCCGTTCCGAGCGCGCCCGTCTCACCGCGCTGTACGGCTCCCTGCTGGTGCTCGCCGGCGGCGGCCTGATCGCCCTGGTCAACCTGCTGCTGCGGGGTGGCCTGTACGCCCGGATCAGCGGGGTCGTCACCACCGCTGTACCGCGCGGCGACTTCGAGAAGGCGCTGACGGAGGGCGGCAGGACCCCGGTCCCGGCCCAGACGCTGCCGGCCGGCCGGGTGCCGCGCCCCGATCAGTTCAACGGGTACGCGGTCACCCGGAACCTGTCGAGCGCCGTCGAGCAGGCCACGCTGCACGAGCTCCTGCTCGTCTCCCTCGTCGCGCTGGCCTTCTTCGCCGTGCTGTCGATCTGGCTGGCCTGGTGGATGGCGGGCCGGGTGCTGCGCCCGGTGGGGGTGATCACCGAGACGGCACGCCGCCTGTCGGGGGCGAACCTGCACGAGCGGATCGGCCTCCAGGCCCCGCCCGGTGAGCTCAAGCGGCTGGCCGACACCTTCGACGGGATGCTCGACCGGATGGAGGGCCTGGTGGGCGCCCAGCGGCGGTTCGCGGCGAACGCCGCCCACGAGCTGCGCACCCCGCTGGCCGTGCAGCGGGCGGCGGCCGAGATCGGGCTGGCCGGGGATCCGGCGCCGGAGAAGGTGGCCCGGATCCGGGAGCGGCTCATCGGCGTCGCGGATTCCAGCGAGCACCTGATCGAGTCGCTGCTGCTGCTCGCCGTGTCGGAGGAGGGCCTGGAGGCGACGGAGCCGGTGGACCTCGCCGCCCTCGCCGGGGCCGCGCTGGAGGCGACCGCGCACGAGGGGCTGGAGGTCGTCACCGACCTCGCGCCGCTGACGGTCCGGGGCGACCACGCCCTCCTGGACCACCTGATCCGCAACCTGCTGACCAACGCCGTACGCCACAACCGGCCCGGCGGCCGGATCGAGGTGACCACGGCGGCCGCCGCGCCACCGGCGGCGGGGCAAGGGGCGCCGGACGGCCCGCCGGAGCCGGAGGGCGGCGTCCTGACGGTGTCAAACACCGGACCGGTGATCGACCCGGAGGACGTCCCGCGCCTGCTGGAGCCGTTCCGCCGCCGGGTCGAGCGACGCCACACGGCGGGCGAGGGCGCCGGCCTCGGCCTCTCCCTGGTCGCCTCGATCGCCCGCGCCCACGGGGCGGGCCTGCGGGCCGAGGCGAACCCGGCGCCGGACGGCGGCATGACGATCCGGGTCCGTTTCGAGGCCGACCCCGGGCCGGGCCCTGGAGACGGACGGACAGGGCGGGCGATCCGTCCGATTCGCCCGGTGTGAGCCCTCCCACCCTTCCTTGACCGGGAGAGGAGGGGCTCCCTAGCGTCGAAGGGCCGGCCGGGGCACGCCCCGGGCGATCCGGCGACCGCACGCACACGTAGAGGGAGAGCGCGTCCATGGGCATGAGCAGCAGTTCCGTGCGCCGGCGACGGACGGTCACCGCCGTGGCGGCGACCGTCCTCGGCCTCCTGGCGGCGGGCGGCGCGCCGGCCCTCGCGGCGACGGGCGGCTCCTCCTCCGACCGGTCCCCGGGGACGGCCGCCGCCGGCGCCGCCCACGGGGCCGGGGCCGTCCCCCAGGGCATCTCCCGGCTGGCCCAGGGCACGGGCCGTGACATCGCGATCACCATCGACGACGGTCCGGACCCGACGTGGACCCCGCAGGTCCTGCGGGTACTGCGGCAGAACCACGTCAAGGCCACCTTCTGCCTGGTCGGCACCCGTGCGCAGGAGCACCCGGAGCTGGTGCGCGAGATCTCCGCCGACGGGCACCAGCTGTGCGACCACTCCGTGGACCACGACGTGACCATGGACCACAAGCCGGTCGCCTACCAGCGCCGGCAGATCCTGGACGGCAAGGCCATGATCGAGGCGGCGGTGCCGGGCGTCGCGGTGACCTATTACCGCGCCCCGGGCGGCGCCTTCACCCCCGAGAGCCGCGCGATAGCCGCGGCGAACGGGATGCGCCCCCTGGGCTGGAGCGTGGACCCCAAGGACTGGAGCCGCCCCGGCCTGCCGGCCATCGTCTCGGCGGTGGAGGACAAGCTCCCCGAGCTCCCCACGGTCCTGTTCCACGACGGCGGCGGCGACCGCAGCCAGACCGTGGCCGCGCTCGCGCAGTACCTCCCCTGGCTCAGGTCCCGGTCCTACACGTTCACGTTCCCGGAGCGGACTTCGCCCTGACGGGTGCGCGCAGGGCCGCCGCGAAGGCGGACGGGGAGTCCGCCGACGTGTAGACCGTCGTCGCGTCCACGCAGCCGTGGCGGCCGAGGTCCAGCCGGACGGGCGGGTCGAGGCGCAGGACGACGTTGAGGGAGGCCTCCAGCGAGCAGGCCACCGCGCCCGGTTCGCCCGGCACGGGACGCGGGCCGCGGCCCGGGACGGTACGGACGGCCGGGGCGGCGGAGCGGACGGCCCGGCGGGGCAGCGTCACCTCCCCCAGGAACGCGGTGCGCAGCACGACGTGCTCGTCGTCCACCGTGTGCGGATACCGCCGGACCGAGGCCACCAGCCCCAACCCGGCCAGGATCACCAGCAGTTCGAACAGGGCGTGCACCGGCCGCACGGCGGGCGGCAGCATCGAGGAGAACGCGAAGGCCGTCACGACCTCCGTGGCCGCCAGGACCAGCACCAACTGCCGCGTCCCCGCCGAGTGCCGCAGCCCCGGCACCGACCGGCGCCGTAACGGCACCCGCACCAGCGAGCCGCCCCACACCCGCACGATCGCGGCCTTGGAAGGCCTGGCCGTCACGGCCCCCGTCATCCGCTCCTCCGTCGTCACGCGCTCTCCCCACGTCGCCGGTTCCTCCGTACTCCTCCCAGGTTCGGGCCGGGGCGCACGGGCCGGAAGTGACGTATGTCAGGTCGTGACCGCTTGCTTCCGGCGGCAGTTCGGGGCGGTCGTCCCCGGCCCGTGTCCGCAAGCGTGGGCCGGGCGGACCTCCGGATTCCGAGGGGGGATACTGGGGCGCGGCCGATTCGCAGATCATCCGCTCATCAGTCCCCGCCCTGCGGCGTCACCGCCCAGCCGGTGGTCGTGTCCCACCCTCCCGCGAGGAGCACCACGCGCATGTCGATACCCCCTCAGCCACCGCCGTACCCGCAGCAGCCGTACGGGCAGCCGGGTCCGTACGGACCGCCCGGGCAGCCGGGACCTCCCGGAATGCCCGGGCCGGGGACGCCGTACGGCGGGCCGCAGGGCTGGTACCCGCCGCCGCAGAAGACCAACACGCTGGCCGTCGTGGCCTTCGTGATGTCAATCGTCTGCGCGATCCCGACGGTTCCGGTGATCCTCGGCATCGTCGCCCTCTCCCAGATCCGCAAGGCCGGTGAGAAGGGCAGGGGTCTGGCCATCGCGGCCATCGTCATCCACGGCCTGACCATCGCCTTCTACGCCCTCGCGATCGTCCTCGGGCTTGCGGGTGCCTTCGACGAGGGCCCCCGCCCGCACCGCGACACCCAGGGCCAGGTCACCACGCCCGGCTCCAGCAAGGTGGAGGACATCCGCAAGGGGGACTGCTTCAACACCGACGACGACCTGGCGAAGACCCAGGACCGCGACGGCACCCAGGCCCGCCTTTCGGTGCGGACCGTGCCCTGCGCCCAGCCCCACGAGGGCGAGGCCTACGCCGTCTTCACCCTGGACGACGGGGTGTTCCCCGGCGCGGAGAAGGTCGTCGAGATCTCCGAGGAGAAGTGCGGCGGGACCGCGCTGACCGGCTACGTGGGCAACGCCTCGAAGCTGCCGAACAACCTGGAGGTCTTCTACTACTACCCGCAGCCCAGCAGCTGGACCCTCGGCGACCGCACGGTCACCTGCTTCCTGGGCAGCGCCGGCGGAACGAGCACCGGATCCGCCCGCGCCGCCGGTTCCTGACCCTCCGTCACGACACCAAGCCGCGGCTGTACGCGCGGGACGTGCCCGGCCTCGCCCTGAACCGCCGTGTCGCGGGCGGCGCCGGGCCCGGCGGTTCCTCAGGCGCGGTTCCTCAGGCGCGGTTCCGGGGCCGGCGGGCACGGGGCTCGCGCGGCTCGGGGCGGTACAGGGCCTCCTGCGGGAACGGCAGTCGCGGCTCCAGCGGGTCGGGGTCGAGCATCAGCCGGCCGAGGCCCGCCAGCGGGTCCGGCCCGAGCCGGCCCAGGATCGCGTCGAAGGCCCCGTACAGGCTGCCGCTCCCGCCGATGAGCAGGACGCAGTTCCCGCGCGCGAACTCCCCCACCGGGTACACGGGTTCGCCCGCCGCTCGGCTCCAGGAGCCCACCCATCCCAGGATGCCGGCGTGGCCGGAGATGTCGATGTCGTCGTCCTGACCCGTTCGCGGATCGGCGAAGAGCAGGCGCAGTCCGCCGTACTCGGCCAGGAACGCCACCGCCGCGGCCGGTGCGGGTCCGTACTGCTCCACCATGTCCGGCGCGGGCGCCGGGCCCGAGCCGCGTCCCGGCTCCCATCCGGCGGCGCGCAGAGCGGCACGGGCCGCCTCGCGCCGGCCGGCCTCCGCGCCCCCGGCCGTGTGCTCCTGATCAGGGTTCATCGACGGACGAGTATGCCAGAGGGGCACGCTGTACAGTTCCGCTGATCTTTACGCGTCGGTAATCCGACGGTAGTACGGACAAGGGGGCGGACGAGGGATGAGAACGCGCAGGACGGGAGGGGAGCCCCAGCGCCTGGCCGTCCTCGACGCCATACGGGTCCTGGCCGCGCTGTCCGTGCTCTTCTACCACTACGTGGCCCTGCCCGGCGCCTGGGGCGAGCCGACCGCCGCCCTCTTCCCGGTCGCCCACCGGTTCGCCGTCTACGGCTGGCTCGGCGTCGAGGTCTTCTTCCTCGTCAGCGGGTTCGTCATCTGCATGAGCGTCTGGGGCCGCACCGTGGGCGACTTCGCGGTGTCCCGGGCCGCCCGGCTCTTCCCCGCCTACTGGGCGGCGGTGGCCTTGACCTCGCTGGTGCTGTTCACCTGGCCCGAGGTGCGGTCGACCACGAAGGTCACCGACGTCGTGGTGAACCTGTCGATGCTCCAGGGCGGCCTCGGGGTCCCGCACGTCGACGACGCGTACTGGACGCTGTTCGTGGAGCTCAAGTTCTACGTCCTGTTCGCGCTCGTCGTGATGCGCGGGGTGACGTACCGGACCTGCGTGCTCTTCTGCGCGGTCTGGACCCTGGCCGGGGTGGTGGCCCCGGCCGTCGACGACGGACTGCTGTCCTTCTTCGCCATGCCGTCCGCCTCCCCGTACTTCATCGCCGGCATCGCCTTCCACCTGATGCGCCGCTTCCGGCCGAACGCCGTGCTGTGGGCCGTCGTCGGCGTCCAGTTCCTCCTCGCGCAGCACTACGTGCGCGAGCGCATGGTCTCCAGCCTCGGCCAGGCCGCCGCCGAGCAGACGCCCGTCTGGCCGGCCCACCTGATCATCCTGCTGGGCTTCGCCGTCATGGCAGCCCTCGCGCTCGGCGCCCTGGACCGGATCCGGTGGCGCTGGCTCCCGCACGCCGGTGCGGTCACCTACCCGCTCTACCTGATCCACATGATGGTGGGGCTGACGGCCATCCACCACTTCCGTGACCGCGTCGCCCCCGTGCCCCTGGTCCTTGCCACCACGGCCTGCGTGCTGGTGCTCGCCTGGACCGTCCACCGGCTCGTCGAACGCCCGCTGGGCCGCCGGCTGGGCGCCGGACTGCGCCGCGGGATCCAGGACATCCGGCAGGGAACCCCGACCCGGCCCACCCTCGCCCAGCTGCCCGCGCAGCCCCCCGCGCCCGACGCGGAACGCATCCCCGCCGGCCCTGCCGGACACCGGCGGAACCAGGCCGTTCGCGGCCCGTCGTCGTGAGGCGGCCGCGGACGCCGGTGTGCCGGGTGGCACGTGGCGGGCACGGCGTACGCATACGCCGT
>NZ_JBEZWL010000098.1:0-27206 GCF_040648015.1 Streptomyces sp. NPDC029216
GTCCGCACGCCCGAGCACGCCGCGGTCGCCGCCCGCATCCGGGAGGTCTTCCGCGAGGGATCACCGGAGACCACCCGCTTAGGCCGTCCCCGACATCCCGGAGCCGCCCCGGCCCGCCGGGCACGCCGAACGCCTCCCCGGGGGCCTTCCCGGGCCCGTACGGCCCGACGGGCAGGTGCCGCGCGAGCTGGTGCGGGAGCTGCCGGTCCGCCCGGCGGACGTGTGCGCGCTGGGCCGCCGGCACGGGCAGTGGAAGCCGGACAGCCCGGAGGCCCGCATCTGCACGGGCGTCCACGAGGACAGACCCTAGGGCGACTGCTCGGGGAACGGCCGGGGACCCGGTCCCGCCTGCTCGGCCAGGCGGCGTTCCAGCCGGGCGATGGCCTCCCGTACCCCGTTCCCGTACCCGTCGTCGGGCAGCGCCCGGGTGGCCGCCCGGGCCCGCGCGAGGTGGACCCGGGCCGCCTCGGGGCGGCCCAGCTTGACGTAGTCGGCCGCGAGGCTGAGGTGCAGCGACGGGTAGAAGACGCGCACCGCCTCCCCGAGCCCGTCGGCGGCGCTCAGGGCCCTCAGGTCCCAGGCCAGTTCGTCGGCGGGGTCGTCCTGGGTGTCGGCCATGTAGTGGGCGAGGGTGCAGCGGTGGAGGGAGTCGCCCTCCTCGCCGATCTCGGACCAGATCTCGCAGAGCCGGTTGCGGGCCTCCTCGCGGTCCCCGGCGTGCAGCAGGATGACCGCCTGGCCGATCCTGGTCATGACGGCGTCCTCCGACGCCTCCTGCTGCTGCTCCGTCAACGGGGCCTCCGGCTTGCTCTGCCGGACCTGATCCGGTCCGATCATCAAGAAGCTAACCGGAGGCACCGGCTCTGGCGCCGAGGCGCGGTGGGGTGTCAGCCCAGGTCCGGGATCCGCCAGTCGATCGGCTCATGGCCCTGGGCGGCGACGGCCTCGTTGATCTGCGTGAAGGGCCGGGAGCCGAAGAACTTCTTGGCCGACAGCGGCGAGGGGTGGGCGCCCTTGACGATGACGTGCCGCTCCTGGTCGATGAGCGGGATCTTCTTCTGGGCGTAGGCGCCCCAGAGCACGAACACGGACGGGTCGGGGCGGTCGGACACGGCGCGGATCACCGCGTCGGTGAACTTCTCCCAGCCCTTGCCCTTGTGCGAGTTGGGCTCGGCCTCGCGGACGGTGAGGACGGCGTTGAGCAGGAGGACGCCCTGCCGGGCCCACGGCATCAGGTACCCGTTGTCCGGGACCTCCAGGCCGAGCTCCTCCTTCATCTCCTTGTAGATGTTGCGCAGCGAGGGCGGGGTCTTGACCCCGGGCTGCACGGAGAAGCACAGGCCGTGGCCCTGGCCGGCGCCGTGGTACGGGTCCTGGCCGAGGACGAGCACCTTCACCTTGTCGAACGGCGTGGCCTCCAGGGCCGCGAAGACGTGCTCCTGCGGCGGGTAGACCGGCCCGTTCGCCCGCTCCTTCTCGACGAACTCGGTGAGCTCCTTGAAGTAGGGCTGGTCCAGCTCCCCGCCGAGGACGGGGAGCCACGACTCGGGCAGCATCTGGGTCACGTCGACAACCTCCGGTACAAGTTCGTGCAACTGCTCAGAACCTACCGGGCACCACTGACAACGCCGTGCCCCGGGCGCCGTCCGCGACCCGCTGTCACAGGGCCGTCACCAGCTGGTCTTGCGGTACAACTCCCACATCTGCATGGCGGTCTGCGGGTCCAGGGCCCGCTCGGCCCCGGCGATGTCCTCGCGGGCGCCGACGTAGAGCTTGCCCTGCCACAGCGGCAGCAGCCGGACGTCCTGCGCGAAGATCTGCTGGGCCTGCTCGAACTCCTTGACGCCGGCCGACCGGTCGCTCTGGCGGCGGGAGTTGGGCAGGATCTCGTTCTGGACCTGGGCGGGCTCGTACGGGGTGCCGACCGCGTTCTCCTTGCCGACGAAGGGCGCGATGAAGTTGTCCGGGTCCGGGAAGTCGGGGAACCAGCCGCGGCCGAAGACCGGGTATTCGCCGTTCTTGTAGCCGACCTGGAAGTCCTTCCAGGGCTTTCCGCGCAGGGTGATCCTGAAGAGTCCGCTCTCGTCCAGCTGCCGCTTGAGCTCGGTGAACTCGTCGGCGGTGGAGCCGCCGTAGCGGTCGGTGGTGTACCAGAACGTCAGGTCCACGGGCGTGGGGATCCCGGCGCCCTGGAGGAGCTTGCGCGCCTTGTTGACGTCGGCGTTGCCGTACATGTCGTAGAAAGGCGTCTTGTGGCCGACGACCCCCTTGGGGACCATCGAGTACAGCGGCTCGGCGGTGCCCTGGTAGACCTTGGTGACGAGCGCTCCGCGGTCGATGATCTGGGCGATGGCCTGGCGCACCTGCGGCTTGGCGACCTGCGGGTCCTTGGGGTTGAAGACCAGGTAGCGGATCTCCGCGCCGACGTTCTCGACGACCTGGACGCCCTGGTTGTGCGAGGCGGGGCTCTGCAGGTCCTTGATCTCCGCTGCCGACAGGCCTCGGTAGGTGGCGTCGATCTCCTTGTCCTTGAGGGCCGCGACCATCTCGTCGGACTTCTTGAAGTAGCGGATGGTGACGCCGTTGTTGCGGCGGTTCGCGAAGCCCTGGTAGCCGTCGTACTGGTCGAGGACCGCCTCGCCGCCGTCCTTGTACGAGGTGAGCAGGTACGGGCCGGAGCCGGTGACCTTGCCGTCCGAGCGCAGCTTGTCGGCGGGGTACTCCTTCGGCGCGACCAGCGAGGCGGCCGGCGAGCCGAGGACGTACGGGAAGGTCGCGTCGGGGGTCTTCAGGTGGAAGACGACCGTGAGCGGGTCCGGGGCCTCGATCTTGTCCAGGCTCTCGAAGAGGCCCTTGGGGCCGACCTGGGAGTTGATCGTCCTGATCCGGTCGAGGGAGTGCTTGACCGCCTTGGAGTCGAGCGGCTCGCCGTCGGAGAACTTCAGGCCCTTCCGCAGGGTGCAGCGGTAGGCCATGTTCGCCGTGTCGGTGAACTCGCAGCTCTGGGCGGCGTCGGGCTGCGGCTTGGTGCTGCCCGTCGGGAACGCCAGGAGGGTCTGGTAGATGTTCCGGTACAGCTCCCAGGAGCCGTCCCAGGCGGCGGCCGGGTCGAGGGTGCTCGGCGCGCTGGTCGTTCCCACGACGATCCGCTTGGCGGAGGCGTCGTCGTCGTCCGAAAGCAGACCGCATCCGGCGAGCAGGGATATGGACGCAACGGCCGCAGTGATCTGCAGGCATCTGGTCCGGTTGAACACGTGCACGCTCCTCGATCAGCCAGGGGTGCGGCAGACCCTACCGCAGAGCGTCACAAATCCAATGGGCAGGTTTCGTGAGGCTCTTGACCGATTTCGGGCATGTTCGATACGTATTTGCCTCCCGATGGGAGGCAAATACGTCCGGTTATCGGTCAGTGCACACCGGCATTCAGGAACATCCCCCCGTCGACCACCAGGGTTTGTCCAGTAATCCATTCCGCTTGTGCAGATGTAAGAAATGCGGCCGCGCCCCCGATGTCCTCGGGGACCCCCAGCCGGCCGAGCGGATAGGCCGCCGAGGCCTCCTGCTCGCGGCCCTCGTAGAGCGACTGCGCGAACCTCGTCTTGACCACCGCCGGGGCGATCGCGTTGACCCGCACCCCGGGCGCCATCTCGTGCGCGAGCTGGAGCGTGAGGTTGATCATCGCGGCCTTGCTGATCCCGTAAGCCCCGATGAAGGGCGAGGCGGAGACGCCGGCGATCGAGGCGATGTTCACGATCGCCCCGCCGTTGTCCTTCTGCCAGGCGTGCCAGGTCCGCTGGGCGAAGCCGAGGGCCGAGATCACGTTGGTCTCGAAGACCTTGCGCGCCACCCCGAGGTCCAGGTCGGCGATCGGTCCGAAGACCGGATTGGTGCCGGCGTTGTTCACCAGGAAGTCGACGCGGCCGAAGGCCTCCATCGCCCGGTCCACGGCGATGACCTGGTGGGCCTCGTCGTGGGCCTTCCCGGCCACGCCGATCACCCGGTCCGCGCCGAGCCGCTCGACGGCCTCCTTGAGCGCGTCCTCGTTGCGCCCGGTGATCACGACCCGGTCGCCCCGGGCGACCAGCGCCTCGGCGATCCCGTAGCCGATGCCCCGGCTCGCCCCGGTGACCAGGGCGACCTTGCCGCTGTCGGTGCCGTTGTACGTCATGCCGTAACCCCTGTCTCTCCGGGTGTCGTCAGCTGAGCGGGCCGCCGGCCACGTACAGGACCTGGCCGGAGACGAAGCCCGCGGCCTCGTCGGTGAAGAAGGCGATGGCGTTGGCCACGTCCTCCGGGCGGCCCACGCGCTGCACGGGGATCTGCGAGGCGGCGGCGACCTGGAACTCCTCGAAGCCCATGCCGACGCGGGCGGCGGTCTGCGCGGTCATCTCGGTGACGATGAAGCCGGGGGCGACGGCGTTGGCGGTGATGCCGAACTTGCCGAGCTCGATGGCCAGGGTCTTGGTGAAGCCCTGCAGACCGGCCTTGGCGGCGGCGTAGTTGGCCTGGCCGCGGTTGCCGAGGGCGGAGCTGCTGGAGAGGTTCACGACGCGGCCGAACTTGGCGTCCACCATGTGCTTCTGACAGGCCCTCGCCATCAGGAACGCACCGCGCAGGTGCACGTTCATGACGGTGTCCCAGTCGGTGTCGCTCATCTTGAAGAGCAGGTTGTCGCGCAGGACGCCCGCGTTGTTCACGAGGATGGTCGGGGCGCCGAGCGCGCTCGCCACGCGCTCGACGGCGGCCTCCACCTGGGCGGCGTCGGAGACGTCGCAGCCGACGGCCAGGGCCTTGCCGCCGGCCGCCGTGATCGCCTCGACGGTGTCCTTGCAGGCCCCCTCGTCGAGGTCGAGTACGGCGACCGCCCGGCCCTCGGCGGCCAGGCGCACGGCGGTGGCCGCGCCGATGCCCCGGGCCGCCCCGGTCACGATCGCGACGCGCTGCTCGGTGGTGGACATGCTGGTTCTCCTCGCCCTTGAGAGCGGCCGCCCGAGGTGAGCAACCGCTTAGTAGCTTCAGCTGAGGAGACGCTAGGAGCCACGGCACCCGGTGTCAACGGGGCCCGGACCCGGCTGCTTCCGTGCCGTGGGCCCGCGGCCACCCGGTCAGCGGACCAGCAGGTCCAGCAGGCGTTCCACCTCCGCGGCGGGATCGGCCGTCAGGCCGGTGTGCACCGGGCCCGGCTGCACCACGGTGCTGCGGGGGGCGATCAGCCAGCGGAACCGCCGCCCCGGGTCGTCGCCCGCCGCCTGCCCCGCCCGCTCGCCGCCCGCGCACAGCCCCTCGACCCCGCGCAGCGCGGCCCGGACCCCGGCCACGTCGGCCTGCGGGTCCAGGGCGAGGAGCTTCGCCTCGTCGAGGTGGGTGCGCGCGGCGACGTAGGAGTGCGCCCGGCAGTAGACGATGACGCCGGCGTTGAAGCACTCTCCGCGCTCCATCCGGGGCACCACGCGCACCAGCGCGTATTCGAAGACGTCCCGCTTGGTCACTCGTCGCCGCTCTTCTGCTTGTTCTCGTTCTTGCCCGACTGGGGAGGGAGGCGCTCGGCGAGCCAGCCCGGCGGACCGGACTGCTGCCTGACCTCCGCCTCCATGGTGATCCTCTCGTGGATCGTCGCCGCGCGCGGCAGCAGCGCCTCCACGTAGGCGCGCCGCACCGCGTCGGTGGAGTCGAAGCCGGGTTCGTCGACGAGCCACTCGTCGGGGACATCCGCCGCGACCTCGGTGAGCAGCTCCTCGGTCACCAGGGGGGCGAGCTCGGCGGCGGCGGCCGCGATGTCCGGGCCGACGGGGGCCAGGACGTGGTCGGAGGCGTTGTAGGGCTTGGCGGCGGCCGCCTGGGCGGTGGGCCAGTTGTGGTGCCAGATCATCGTGGCGCCGTGGTCGATGAGCCACAGGTCCCCGTGCCAGACCAGCATGTTCGGATTGCGCCAGGACCGGTCGACGTTGTTGATCAGCGCGTCGAACCAGACCACGCGCCCCGCCTCGACCGGGTCCGCCTGGTAGGCGAGCGGGTCGAAGCCGATGGAGCCGGGCAGGTAGTCCATGCCGAGGTTGAGCCCGCCGCTGGCCTTGAGCAGCTCCTGGACCTCCTGGTCGGGCTCGGCGAGCCCGATCACGGGGTCGAGCTGCATCTGCACCAGCCGCGGGACCCGCAGCCCCAGCCGCTGGGCGAGCCGTCCGCAGACGACCTCGGCGACCAGGGTCTTGCGGCCCTGTCCGGCTCCGGTGAACTTCATGACGTAGGTACCGAGGTCGTCGGCCTCGACGATTCCCGGCAGCGAGCCGCCCTCACGCAAGGGCGTGACGTAGCGGGTCGCGATCACTTCGGTGAGCATTCCGCCAGGCTAACCGGCCGGCGATCTTCACGGTCCGCCGGACGTCAGTCCGCCGTCCCGCCGAGGAAGTGGAAGCCGGGCCGGGGATGCATGAGGAACTCGTGGTGGGAGATGTTCCATGCGTAGGCGCCGGCGAGGGCGAACGCCACCCGGTCGCCGGCCCGCAGCCCGGCCGCCGGGACGTGCCGGGCGAGGAGGTCCTTGGGCGTGCACAGCTGGCCCGTCAGGGTGACCCGGCCGTCCTCGGCCGTCGGCCGCGGCCAGGGGTGGGGCCAGGCGTCCACCGGCAGGATCGAGCAGGGCTGGTCGTGGCCCTTGGTGGCCGGGGTGCGCAGGTGGTGGGTGCCGCCGCGGACGACGGCGAACTCCTCGCCGTGGCTGCGCTTGACGTCCAGGACCTCGGTGGCGTACCAGCCGCAGTACGCGGTCAGGGCGCGGCCCGGTTCGATCCGCAGGGTCAGGCCGGGGTGGGCGGCGACGAGCCGGGCGAGGCCCTTGCCGTACGCGGTCCAGTCGAAGCGGTCCTCCGGGGTCCGGTAGTCGACGTTCATGCCGCCGCCGACGTTGACCTCCGCGAGGCGGATCCGGTGGCGTGCGGCCAGTTCCGCGGCCCAGCCCACCACGGACTCGGCCACGGACAGCTGCTCGGCGGCATCGAGACCGCTGGCCAGGTGGGCGTGGACCCCCCGCAGGGCGAGCTGCGGGTAGGTGCCGTCGGTCAGCAGGCGGACGACGGTGCCGGCGTCGGCGGGGTCGAGGCCGAACGGGGTGGGGCGGCCGCCCATGGCCAGCGAGCTGCCCGCGAGGGAGGCGGTGGACAGGGGCAGGTTGAAGCGGAGCAGGACGGCGACGGTCGCGTCGGGGACGGTCCGGGCCGCCAGCGCGGCCAGCACGTGGAGTTCGTGGACGCTCTCGACGTGGAAGCGGGTCACGCCCCGTTCCAGCGCGCCGGTGATCTCGGCCGGCGTCTTGCCGGGGCCGCCGAAGGCCA
This sequence comes from Streptomyces sp. NPDC029216, assembly GCF_040648015.1. Lineage (NCBI taxonomy): Bacteria > Bacillati > Actinomycetota > Actinomycetes > Kitasatosporales > Streptomycetaceae > Streptomyces > Streptomyces sp. NPDC029216. The sequence goes on from NZ_JBEZWL010000098.1 coordinate 7,329, forward strand.
GGGGGCGGCCCGGGACTGCCTTGGCGACGTGGGCGAGCTCGCCGCCCGAGGAGACCTCGTACCCGTCGACGTACGGGCCGAGGGCGGCCAGGATCTCCGGCTCGGGGTTGGCCTTGGCGGCGTAGTACAGCTCGACGCGCTCGGGCAGGGCCGCCCGCACCGACGCGGCGTGTTCGCGCAGGGCGGCCAGGTCGTAGACGTACGCGGGCAGTTCGGCGGCGGGCAGGGCCCGGATGCGGTCGCGGACCGGGGAAGTGGGTGCGGTCACCGGGCGCTCCAGGTGTTCTGGTCGTGGGCCGTGGCCGAGAGCACGTCCTCGGCGAAGGGGGAGGGGAGCCTGACGTAGCCGGCCTCGCGGTCGGCCTTGCGCTCCCAGCGGGTGAGCAGGTTCGCCTTGGCCGGCAGCGGCACCCCGGCGAGCAGCGCGGCCAGCCGGGGCGGGCAGCCGTGGCGGTCGGCGTGCGTCTGGAGCGTGGAGCGGACCCGGGCCCACAGCGCGGCCTCGGTCCGCGGGTGCAGATCGGCGAGCGCGGCGAGCATCTCGGCGACGTGGTTGACCAGCAGGCAGTAGACCACCCGGTCCCAGCCGCGCTCCGCGTCGTACGTCATGGGGCGGGCGACGTCGGCGGGCAGGGCGGCGAGGGCGGCGGCGTGGTGCCCGGGGAGGAGCTTGGTGCCCTCCAGGTCGCGGAAGAGCACCTGGGCCGGCATGCCGTCGTCGTCGACGCAGACGATGACGTTCTGCAGATGCGGTTCCAGGACGAGGCCGTGGTCGAAGTAGGCGGCCAGCACCGGCGGGACGAGCAGCTTGAGGTACGCCGCCCACCAGTCGAGGACGGTCTGCGGTCCCGCGCCCTCCAGGAGGTGCGAAACGTGGCCGGGGCCGGTCGGGTACTCGTCGGCGACGGCGGCCGCCAGCAGCGGGGTCGTGCCGGGCAGGAGCTGCCGCGACAGGCCCTCGCGGACGATCACGCCGAAGCCCTCCAGCAGCGCCCGGTCCGGGGTCCCGTCGGGGCCGGGAAGGGCGAGGCTGCGGTAGGCCGGCTCGCGGAGCATGGCGCTGCCGGGGAAGCGGTCCGCCAGGTCGGTCAGCGCGGGCTCCAGCAGGCGGGTCAGGGCCACCGCGCCGGTCAGCTCGTAACTGGCGTTCTTGCGCAGGCAGTTGGTGATGCGGACGTTGAGGCTGAACTTCAGGAACGTCTCGCCGTCGTACAGCGTGCGTACGGAGGCGGTGGCGGCGAACGGGTTCCCGTGCGGCCCCAGGTCCAGGACGTCGCCCCGGTCCAGGGCCTCTCGCAGCGCGGGGTGCTCGCGCAGCATCGCGTACTGCCAGGGGTGCGCGGGCAGCAGCCGGTAACCCTCCGGGACGTCGGCCCGCAGCCGGTCGAGCGGTGCGGCCGCGCCGTCCTCGGCGGTCTCCTCGGCGACCAGCCCCGCGCGGACGGCGAGGTGGTGCAGCGGGAAGGACGCCCCGGCCTCGGGGGCGTACGACAGCCAGGTCTCGGGGTCGCCGGTGCGGGCCTTCGGGGTCGGGTGGAAGCGGTGGCCGAAGAGCAGGGACTGCTCGGAGGCGAGGTACGTGGCGAGCCCGTCCTCCCCGGCCGCGGCCGCGGCGCCGGCCGTGGCGCGGGCGGCGAGGCCCGCGGTGACGGCCGCGTGCCCGGAGGCGACCTGGTCCAGGAACTCGTCGTTGCGCACACCCGTCCGCAGCGACAGTTCGTCCTGGGTGTACTCGGCCAGGCGCCGCCAGTCGATCTGCGCCCAGACGGCGCCGCGCTGCTCCAGCACCGGGCCGGTGAACCGGTGGGCGCCCAGCAGGGAGGTACGGCGGAGGGCGACGCGCAACAGCACGCCGCGGCGGGGCAGCCGCAGCAGCAGGTGGTCCCCGGTGACGGCGCTCTGGTGCTCGGGGCCGGACACCTCGCGCAGCAGGCAGTTGAGGAGGGTGTGGGCGACGACGTCGTCCGCGCTCGGCAGTCCGCTGCGGGCGGCGGCCTCGGGTGCGGCGGTGGCGAGGGACTTGTTCAGCGGGGGCATCAACGGCTCCAGCGGGTACGGGGGATGCGCAGACTGCACGCGGAAGGGGGAAGGACGAGGACGCTCGCGGCGGCCACGGCGACCAGGGCGCCGGTCAGGACCGGCGCGGCGGGCCCGAAGTGGCTGGTTCCCACGGCGGCGGCGATACCGGCGACGACCGCGCCGGCCTTGGAGAAGAACTCCACCGTCCCGAACAGCCCGCCGGGCTCGCGGCCCTTGGCGCAGTCGGCGGCCAGCACGGACAGGCAGACGAGGCCGAGGGTCAGGCCGGCACCGAGCAGCAGCCGTACGGCGGTCAGGGTCACCAGGCTGTCCGCGACGCCGTGCCCGGCCAGGCCCAGCGCGATGCAGGTGAAGCCCAGCGCGATGCCGGCCCGCGGGCGGTGGTGGAAGGCGGCGTGCACCTTCATGGCGGTCAGCAGGTAGCACAGGTGCGGCAGGGCGAAGAACACTCCGGAGAGGACCGGGGAGGTCCCGGGTATGCGCTCGTCGATCAGCCGGATCAGGTAGGGGAAGGAGATGACCGTGGAGAAGACGAAGGCGAATTCCAGGGCGTACAGGGCCCGCAGCCGTGCGGGCGGGGAGGCGGCCGGCGCTTCCCCGGCCGGTGCCGCGGGCGGCTGCGCGGACTCGGCGGCCGTGGGGGACCCCGTCTCCGCTCCGCCCTTGCGCGCCGCGCCCGGCCGGGCCGTGCGCGACTCCGGGAGGGCGGCGATCAGCAGGGCCGCGGTGAGCGGCAGGACGGCCAGCAGGGCGTACTGGCGGTGCGGGGACACCCACGGGGACAGCGACCCGACCACGACGGGGGCGGCGACCAGGGCCGCCCGCGCGGCGCCCTGCATCAGCGTGAGCGCCTTGGACAGCTCGGGGCCCTCCAGCGCCGCGCCGAGGTAGCCGTTGGAGGCGGCGAAGGTACCGCCGAGGATGCCCTGGAGCACCAGCGCCGCGGTGAAGGTGGCGAGGGAGTCGGCCCAGCCGGCCATCAGGAACGACACGGCGAGGCCGAGCTGGGCGCGCAGCAGCAGCCGCTTGCGGCCGAACCGGTCGGCGAGCCTCCCCCACAGCGGAGCACCGAGAGCGGCGAAGATGGTCGGGACGATGTAGAGCACTCCCGCCCACCGGGCCGTGTCGTCGCCGAGCCGGGGCAGGATCTCGGTGAGGTACGGGGGCAGGCCGAGGGCGGCGAAGGAGGCCACGAAGTAGCAGCCGGCGACGGCGTGCACCTGCCGGCGGCCCAGCAGCGGGCGCGGCGGGGTCGCGGGCGCCGGGGCCGTCATCGGCCCTCCCTCGGGGGCGGCGGTGACGCTCATCTGGGGTCCCTCGCTCGCGGCAGGTAGTTGGGGCCGGTGGTGTAGTGCGTGTTGACGTCGGTCGCGCCGGAGCGCTCCTTGGTGAGCAGGGTTCCGGCGGTGACCATCGCCTTGACCGGGAAGTGCGGGGCGTCCAGGAGCCGGTCCCGCAGCACCGCGCCGGGCTCCCCCGGGCCGCTGCCGAGCCGGTCCGCCGCCTCGGCCAGACGGTCGCGCACCAGCGTGAGCAGGGTGTCCAGCGGGGCGCGGCCGTGCCGGGCCAGGCCGAAGGCGTAGGAGCCCGCGCACAGGTGGAGGGTGATGGTGGTGAACATGTCGGTGACGGCCCGGTAGTCCTCGCCGAACATCCGGGGGTCCTCGAACGGGGTGAGGCCGTCGGTGTCGGCGCCGAGGGTCTGCCGCATCCGCGGAAGGTTGAGGCGGGGGCTGTCGTCGTCCTTGAACAGCAGGCGGACACGGGTGGCACCGGCGGGGTCGCGGTCCAGGACGAGGGAGACGTTCTGCTGGTGCGACTCGATGGCGATGCCGTAGCCGAAGAGCGTGGTCTGCCAGTCGAAGAGCAGGGTGAGGCAGGCGTCGAGGAGGGCGACCGGGTCGCCGCCGTGGAAGCGGTCGGCGAGGCTGTCGATCAGCAGCCGTCCGTCCGGCGCCGGGGCCAGCAGGGCGGCCAGGGGCAGGACGACCGCTTGGTCGAGGCCGGCGGGGTGGCGGCGGCACAGCGCGGCGAGGAGCTCGTGCCCGGCGTGGGCGTAGACCGTCTCGTCGGCGTGCAGGATCGAGTCCTCGAACCGCGGCTCGCGGGCGATGACGGCTTCCAGCAGGCGCTGCCCGGCGGCACCGTGCAGGAGGGTGACGGGCTTGATGGTGCGGCGGTTGCGCAGGCCCAAGGTCGCGGTGGCGAGCGGGAGCTTGAGGTGGAGGTCCGGCTCGGCGGTGAGGGCGACCGTACGCATCGACAGGGTCGGTACGGCTTCCAGGTACGGGCGTTCGGCGAGCACCGCCGTGCCGTCCAGGCCGGTTTCGCGCAGGGCGTCGCGCAGCGGCGCACCGAGCGTCAGCGGGTGGACCGGCAGCGCGAGGTGGCTGCCGCCGAGGTGTGGCAGGCCGAGGTCGCCGGGGGTGGGCCAGATCGCGGGCAGCCGGTCGGCGCCGCCCGGCACGGTGAGCGCCTCGCGGGGTACCGCGAGCCAGCGCAGGGCGAAACGGGGATGGAACTCGGGGGCGTACGCGCGCAGCTGGGCGTCGTCGAGGCCTGAGCGACCGCGCGCCGTCGGGTAGACGGGGTGGTCGAGGCGGGCGGCGAGGGTGTCGTGGGCGAGGGAGGCGGCCGGGCCGGTCCAGTCGGCGGGGTCGGCGCCGTAGCGGGCCGTCAGCGCGTCGAAGACCTCGCCGGTGGTGCGGTCGTGCAGGTGCATGGTCGCCAGGGTCTGGCGGCACTCCTGCGCGAAGGCCTCGAATCCGGGCCGGTCCACGGGGTCGGCCAGGGCGGTCAGCGCGCCGAGTACGGCCTCGGAGCCGGTGAGCGCGGCGCCGTCCGGCTCGCGCAGGAGCAGCGGGAGCCGTGCGGCGTACTCGCTCTGGAAGCCGTCCCGGGTGACGGGGAGCAGCAGGGCCTCGTGCGCGCCCGCTCCGGGCAGGCGCAGCCAGAGTCCGTCCTCGCGCGGTGTGGGGGTGGTGCGGCTGCGCAGGCCGACGACGTCCTCGCGCAGGAAGGCGCTCAGGACCCGCAGCAGCAGGGCTTCTTCGACGCCGGCACCGGCCGTGTGGTCCGCCGGTGCCTCGGGGGCGGGTGCGTGCGTCACTGGGAGATGTCCCACCGCTGGGCGGAGAGGAAGTCGGAGACGACCCGGTCCACGTCCCCCCGGCCGGTGCCGATGACCCGCAGGACCCCGAGGTAGTCGCGGTTGGTGTGGTGGAGTTCGTGCGTCTCGCCGACGGCGCGCAGGGGCCGGTACGTCAGGCGTACGCCGTCGATCTCCAGGTCGGCGGCGGCGGGGGCGGCGGTCAGGGTGCCCGCTCGGTCGGCGCAGGGCCAGTGGATCTCGGCGGCACCGTCGCGGCGGGCGCCGAGGTCGGCGGGCAGCGGCTCGCCGAGGTGGGTGCGCAGGACGAGCTCGAAGAGGGGGATGCCGAGCAGTTCCGCCAGCATCAGGTCGCACTGGTCGCCGATGGCGCGGTAGTTGACCTCGATGAGGCGTGCGCGGCCCTCGTGCACCACGAACTCGGTGTGGCAGATGCCGAAGCCGACACCGAGGGCGTCGAGCTGGGCGAGGACCTGGGCGGTGACCGCCTCGGGGTGGGCGGGGACGAAGTCGCAGCGCTCCTCGATGAAGTGCGGCGGGGGTGAGAGCCTGGTGTGGAACCCGCCCAGGACGTGGCGGGTGGTGCCGTCACCGAGGGTCTCCAGCGTGTACAGCTCGCCCGCGAGGTACTCCTCCACGACCAGGGCCGCCGCGGGCCGCCGTTCCTGGATCTCCTTGCACCGCAGCACCAGTTCCTCGGGCCCGTCGACCAGGACCACGTCCTCGCTGGCCACCCCTTCGCGCGGCTTGACGACGCACGGGTAGGGCACCTGGGAGCGGGTCAGCACGGACGGGTCCTGGCCGGCGGCGAGTTCCGCGGACCAGACGCGGTCGGCACCGGCGGCGGCGAGGTGACGGCGCATCTCGGCCTTGTCCTTGACGCGCAGGGTGGTGCGCCAGTCCTTGACCGGAAGGCCGAAGTACTCGGCGGCCAGGGCGGCCTGGGTCTGGAGGTGGTCGCTGTTGGTGAACACGGCGTCAGGCGCGTGGCCGGTCGATATCCGGGTGATGACGGCACGGAAGTCACGTACGTCACACTCCAGGACCTCCAGGTCGGGGGAGGTCAGGCGGTGGGCCTCGGGCTGGTCCGTGAGCACGGTGACCTCGAGACCGAGCCTGGCCGCGGCCGGGAGGAAGCCTTCGGTGACCGAGTCCGTGGGGTTGTGGGCGAGCAGGTACAACCGCATGGGCGGTGGCCCCTTCCGGGTCGAGGACATGACGAGCGGCAAGGGCGCTGACGGGCGGCTCGTCGCGGCGGTGGAACACGCTGACGCGCCGCTTAGGTTAGGCAATCCTTAGCGGCTAACTCAAGTCCTGTCCCACCCGTTCGACACGGGCGCATTGATCACGCCCGAACCGGGGAGCTAAGGTAAGCCTTACCTTGATGCATGGAACTGGTGTCCCGATCCCGCACCGCACGCCCGTGAAGGAACATCGATGACCACGATCCCGGACGCCCCCGTGACGGGCACCGCCTCGAACGGCACCGCCGTCAGCGGGGCCCGCACCCTCGCCTCCTGCTACCTGCGCCTCGCGGTGGCGTGCGAGGCGCTGTCCGTGCGGGTCACCGGCGCCGACGGCACGCCCTCGGCGGCGGGGGCACCGGCCACGGCATCGACCGCCACGGGCACGACGGTCACGGGCACGACGGTCACGGGCGCGACGGTCACGGGCGCGGACCTGGCGCAGCGGCCGGAGGCGCTGGAGGCCTTCGTCGACGCCGAGTCGGCCCGCATCCGGGAACTGCAGGGAACCGCCCCCCGCCGGGACGTCGCCGCTTCCCGCGCACTGCACGACTACCTCTGGTCCGTCAGCCTGCTCATGAGCGGCGCCTGGTACCTGGAGCGGCGCGTCCCGCGCATCCGCCCGGCGGAGATCCGGCTGGACCTCGCGACGAGCGTCTTCGAGATCACCCCCGGCTCCGGATTCGCCTGCCTGCCCGGTGATCCGGCGGCGGGCTCCCCCGCGTCCGGCATCCGAGTGGTCCGCGACGAGGAGGCGCTGCGGGCGGAGTTGCGCGCCGCCGTCGTCGACCACATGCGCCCGCTGCTCGCCGCGATCGGCCCGACCACCCGGCGCGGGCCGCGCGCCCTGTGGGGCATGACGGCCGATGACCTGGTCTCCGGCATCTGGTACCTCGGGCGCGCGCTCGGCCAGGAGGAGCGGGCCGTGAGCGCCGCGACCGACCTGCTTCCGACGGCCATCGCCCCGTTTCCCGGGGGCGCCGACTTCCGCCGGCTGTCCGGCCGGGAGGGCCGCCGGTACCCGACCCGTACGCGGCTGGGCTGCTGCCTGTACTACGCGCTGGACGCGGCCAGGCCGTGCGCCACGTGCCCGCGGACCTGTGACGCGGAGCGGCTGCGGCGGCTGGAGGACGAGGGCTGACGCCCCGTCGCCCCCGAGCCGCCCCGGCACTCCCGGAAACGCGTGCGGGCCGGCACCGGAGGCGTACGGGTTCGTGCGCCTCCGGTGCCGGCCCGGCCGGGCCGGCCGCCGGCTACTTGGCGGGGTCGACCTTGAAGACCTTCGCCATGTCGTCGAGGACCGTGTTCGCGCCCTGCAGCGAGACCGAGGTCATCCACATGGCGTCGTCCACCTCGTGGACGTTGCCCTTCTGCACCGCGTTCAGCCGCTGCCACAGCGGGTTCGCCATGAACTTCTTCTTGCGCTCCTCGCCGCCCGAGAAGGCCGTCAGGAAGATGTGGTCGGCGTCGGCCTGCTGGATCTGCTCCTCGCTGATCTCGATGTTGAACTTCTCGGTGTCGCGCTGGTTCTCCGGCCGGGTCAGGCCCATGTCCGCCAGGATGATGCCGCTGAAGGTCTTGGGCAGGTAGATCCGGGTCGGGCCGTCGACGAAGCGCGTGAGGGAGATGGTGGGCTTGCCGCCCTCACCGCTGCCGCCGCCCTGGGCGTTGATGGCGTCACCGATCTTCTTGGCGCGGGTCTCGTACGCCGTGAGCTTGGTCTTGGCCTTCTCCTCCTGGCCGAGCGCCTTGCCCAGGAAGGTGATGTTCTCCTTCCAGATCGGACCGGTCGTCTTGACGAAGACGGTCGGGGCGATCTGGCTCAGCCGGTCGTACAGGTCCGCGTGGCGGACGGAGGCCGACACGATGAGGTCGGGCTTGAGGGCGGCGATCGCCTCCAGGTTCGGGCTGTCGAGCGGGCCGACGTCCTTGGTGTCCTTCACGGCGTCACCGAGGTAGGTCGGGAAGCCCTTCTGGTCGCGGTAGGAGCTGATGCCGCCGACCAGCGGGGCGTCCAGCGCGACGACGGCCTCGACCAGGCTGTTGTCCAGCGCCACGACGCGCTTGGGCTTGGTCTTGAGCTCGGTGGTGCCCTTGTCGTGGGTGATGGTGCGCGGGAAGCCCGCATCGGCCGCGGCCGGCTTGTCCGAATCCCCGGAGGCGGCCTTGCCGTCACCGCTGCCGCCGCCACAGGCAGCCAGCGAGAAGGCCAGGGCTGCCGTGAGGACGGCAGCGGCGATCCGGCCGGGCCGGCGGCGTCGAGCAAAGGTGTTCATCGGGTCTCTCCCATGAGATGGCGGTGCAAAAAGGGAACGGCAGAACCAGGGCAGGGAACTTAGGCAAGGCTTACCTGCATGAGCGCTGTGAGGATAGCGGCTCTCGATGGCTGGATCCACCCCAGGGGTGAGGGCCACATTCGGTTAGGCATCCCTTACCTTGTGAGCGTGAACCTCAAGCCCGTCGACGCGGGGGTGGCCGCGGTAACCGGCCACCCCGCTCCGTCGTCCCCCGCACCGCGGCGGACCGCCGCCCGCGCGGCCGTAACGGCCGTTCTCCTCGGCGCCGTTGTCGCCGCCGTCTGCGCCTCGCTGGCCATCGGCACCAAGGCCGTACCCCTGTCCGACGTGCTCACCGCGATAGGCGGCGGCACGGAGGGCGACGCCGTGGTGATCCGGGAACTGCGCATGCCGCGCACCTTCCTGGGCCTGCTCGTCGGCCTGGCTCTGGGAGCGGCGGGAGCCGTCGCCCAGGACATCACCCGAAACCCCCTGGGCGATCCGGGTCTGATCGGCATCAGCGCCGGCGGCTCCTTCGCCGTCGCCGCCAGTATCGGGGCCCTGGGCCTGACGAGCCCGTACGAGTACATCTGGTTCGCCTTCCTCGGCGCCGCGCTGGCCGGATTGCTCGCCTACGCCGTCGGCGGGACCGGCTACGGCGGTGCCACTCCGGCCAAACTCGCCCTCGCCGGGGCGGCGGTCACCGTACTGCTCGACGCGGGCACCAACACCCTCGTCCTGCTGGACGTCCGCACCCTGGACCAGTACCGCTTCTGGGCGGTCGGCTCCCTCGCCGGACGCGACGCCGAACTCGGCGTGCAGCTGGCGCCGTTCGTCGCCGCCGGCCTGCTGCTGGCCCTCGGGCTCAGCGGCCGGCTCAACGCCCTCGCGCTCGGCGACGACCTCGCCAGCAGCCTCGGCACGAAGGTCAGGACGACCCGCGCACTGGGCGCCGTGGCCGTCATCCTGCTCGCGGGCGCCGCCGTCGCCGCCGCGGGCCCGGTGACCTTCGTCGGCCTGGTCGTCCCGCACGTCATACGGGCCTTCACGGGACCTGACGCCCGCTGGCTCGTCCCCTGCTCGGCACTGGGCGGCGCGGCCCTCATGCTGACGGCGGACGTCGTCGGCCGGATGGTCGCCCGCCCCGGAGAACTGGAGGCCGGCGTGGTCACCGCGCTGCTCGGCGCCCCCTTCCTCGCGTTCCTCGTCAAGCGGGGCAAGCTCAAGGAGCACACCCGATGAGCCTCCTGAGGTTCGAGAGCGGACCGGTCGGCCTGGCCGTGCGGCCCCGCGTCGCCGTAGCGGTGCTGGCCCTGGCCGTCATCGGATTCGCCCTGCTCGTCTTCTCGGTGTCCCTCGGCACCTACGCCATCCCGCTCGGCGACGTGCTCGGCGCCGTCCTCGGCACCGGCGACGGCCCCGCGAACCTGATCATCCACCAGCTCCGGCTGCCCCGCGCCCTCACCGCGCTCCTGGTCGGCGCCGCCTTCGGCCTCGCGGGGGCCGTCTACCAGGCCGTCACCCGCAACTCCCTGGCCAGCCCCGACCTCATCGGCATCGCGGCGGGCTCCGGAGCCGGCGCGGTGACCGCCATCCTGATCGGCGGGGTCACCGCCGCCGGGGCCGGCACCTTCGGCGCCGTCCCGTTCGGCGCCCTCGCCGGGGCCCTGCTCACCTCGGCCGTGATCTACCTGCTCGCCTACCGCGACGGCACCATCACCGGTTACCGCTTCGTCCTCGTCGGCCTCGCGGCCAACGGCGCCCTGCTCGCCCTGACGCGCTGGATGCTGGCCCGCGCCGACATCGACCAAGCCTCCCGCGCCATGGTCTGGCTCACCGGCAGCCTCAACGGGCGCGGCTACGAGCACGTCCAGTGGTCCGGGCTGGCGCTCGTGATCCTGCTGCCACTGACCCTGGCACTGGCCCGCCCGTACCAGCTGCTCCAGTACGACGACGACACCGCGCGCAGCCTCGGCATCCCGCTGCGGTACTCCCGGATCGCGCTGCTGCTGCTCGCCACCTGCCTGACCGCCCTGGCCACGTCGGCCGCCGGACCGATCGCCTTCGTCGCGCTCGGTGCGCCGCAGATCGCCCGCCGCCTCACCGGCACCGCCGGGATCCCGCTGGTCACCAGCACGCTGACCGGCGCGGTCCTGCTCATCCTCGCCGACCTGGCCGCCCGCCTCGTCCTGGCCCCGACCGAACTGCCCGTCGGCGTCCTCACCGGCGCCGTGGGCGCTCCGTACCTGATGCTGCTGCTCGCCCGGGCCAACCGGGCCGGAAAGGGAGGCTGACATGACCGCCCCACCGACCGACCGCCCGACCGCGACCGGCGGCACCGAGACCCGTCAGGCCTCGCTGCACGGCTCCGGTCTGCGCCTGGGCTACGGCGACCGGGTCGTCGCCGAGGACCTGGACCTGCCGATCCCGGCGGGCCGGGTCACCGCCCTGGTCGGCCCGAACGCCTGCGGCAAGTCCACCGCCCTGCGCGCCCTGGCCCGGCTGCTCAAGCCGGCGGGCGGGACCGTTCTGCTCGACGGCGAGGACATCGCCGCGCTGTCCCCCCGGGACTTCGCGCTGCGCCTCGCCCTGCTGCCGCAGACCCCGAGCGCACCGGAGGGGATCACCGTCCGGGACCTCGTGGCCCGCGGCCGCACCCCGCACCAGCGCTGGTGGCGCCAGTGGTCCTCGCAGGACGAGGCGGCCGTGGAGGCCGCCCTGACGGCCACCGGTTCGGCGGACCTCGCCCACCGCTCCATCGACGAGCTGTCCGGCGGCCAGCGCCAGCGCGTGTGGATCGCGATGGCCCTCGCCCAGGACACCTCGGTCCTGCTCCTGGACGAGCCGACGACCTACCTCGACCTCGCCCACCAGGTCGACGTCCTCGAACTGGTCGCCGAGCTCAACCGGTCCGAGGGCCGCACCGTCGTCATGGTCCTGCACGAGCTCAACCTGGCCTGCCGCTACGCCGACCACCTCATCGCGATGCGCGACGGCCGCGTGGTGGCCGCCGGCGCACCCTCGGAGATCGTCACCCCGGACCTGGTCCACGAGGTCTTCGGCCTCCGGGCCGCCGTCATCGAATGCCCCGTGGCCGGGACCCCCCTGGTCATCCCCCAGGGAGGCCGCCGCACCGAGATCGTCTGACGGACCACGCCGGACGGGCCGCTCGGCCACACCCAGAGCGGCCGTCCGTTCCGCGGGGCTCAGCGCGGCGGAGCCCACTGCGCGAGCAGCGCTTCGGCCGTGGTGACGGACGCCACCAGCGCGAGCGAGTTGCGGATCACCTCGGCGGTGCAGGAGGCGGGCACCCCGGCGATGGCGTCGGCCGGGACCACGACCTCGTAGCCCAGGTTCACCGCGTCGAAGACGGTGTTCGGGATCGCGATGTTGGAGGAGACCCCGGTGACGACCAGGGTCCGCACGCCCAGGTTGCGCAGCAGGGCGTCCAGGTCGGTGCCGGCCATCGGGGAGAGCCCGTGCAGCCGGCGGACCACCAGGTCCCGTCCGTCCACCGTGATCGGGGCGGCCACCTCCACCGCCCGGCTGCCGGTCAGCTGGCGCACGGGCAGCCTCCCGGCGGCCCGGAAGAGACGCGCGTTGGTACTGGCGCCGAGCCCGTCCGGGCGTCGCTCGGCGACCGCGTGGACCACCTGCACCCCGGCCCCGCGCGCGGCCTCGACGAGCGCGGCCACCCGGCCGAGCATCCCGGAGTCCCGGGCCTCCTTGGCCAGTTCCGGCAGGGCGCTCTCCTCGCCGACGACCCCGTTCTGGCATTCGACGGTGAGCAGCGCGGTGGCGGCGGGATCGGACTCCGGCATGGCTCCCCCTGGTGCGTCGACGGAAGAGGACGCATGATTCCTGACACATAGTCAGATGTGAAGGGGTGCGGGACGGATGGACGGGACGCGCGAGGAGCGGGGCCAGCGGCGGGGCCGCCGCATCATGATGACCGGCGAGGAGGTGGACGCCTTCCTGCGCGAGCAGCGCACCTGCCGGGTGGCCACGGTCTCCCCGGACGGGCGGCCGCACGTGGGCGCCCTGTGGTTCGCCTGGGACGGCACCTCCCTGTGGCTGTACTCGATCACGCGCAGCCGCCGCTGGTCGGACCTGCGCGAGGACCCGCGGATCTCGGTGGTGGTGGACGCGGGAGAGGAGTACGGGGAGCTGCGCGGGGTCGAGCTGTCCGGCACCGCGGTCTTCGTCGGCGAGGCACCCCGCACGGGCGAGCCGTGCCCGGAGCTGACGGAGGCGGAACGGATCTTCCCGCTGAAGAACTTCGGCATCGCGGAGATGCCGCACGACGGCCGGCACGCCTGGATCCGTCTGACCCCGGACTCGGTCGTGTCCTGGGACTTCCGCAAGCTCTAGGCGCTCCGAACGGCGGCGGCCGCCTCCCGAAGGGCCTCCACGGCCGCCCGGATGGAGGGCCGCCGGTCGGCGTCCGCGCGCCAGACGGCGTACACGTGCCGCCGTACGGTGTCGCACACCGGCAGCAGGCGGACGCCCGGCGGCACCGGACCCCGGCCCAGCCGGGGCGTCACGCACACGCCCAGCCCGGCCTCCACGAAGGCGAGCTGGGTGTGGTGCTCCTCGGCGATGTGCGCGACGCGCGGCTCGATGCCGGTGCCGCGCAGGGTGAAGACCAGCCACTCGTGGCAGAACTGCCCCTCGTTCCAGGAGATCCAGTCGTCGTCGGCGAACTCGGCGAGGGAAATCTGCGTCCGGCCGGCCAGCGGATGGTCCTGCGGGACCGCGATGTCGGCGGCGTCGTCGAGGAGGTGGATGCGGGTCAGCTCGGCGGGGACCGGCATCCGCTTGTTGTGCCAGTCGATGGCGAGGGCCATGTCGAGGTCCCCCCGGACCACGGCGGCCATGCTCTCCTCGGGCTCCTTCTCCCGCACCAGGACCCGCAGTTCGGGGTGGCCGGCGCGCAGGGCGGTCAGGGTCTGGGGCAGCAGGCCCCGCATGGCGGTGGGGAAGGCCCCGATCCGCAACTCCCCCACCGCGCAGCCCCGCTGGGCCTCGACGTCGGCCTGGGCGAGCTCCACCTGGGAGATGATCCGGGCGGCGTGGTCCGCGAGGAGCCGGCCGGCGTCGGTGAGCCGGACCCCGCGGCCGTGCTTGGTGAGCAGGGGCTGGCCGACCTCCCGCTCCAGCTTGGCCATCTGCTGGGAGACCGCCGATGTGGTCACATGGAGGCCGCACGCCGCTCCGCTGACCGAGCCGTGGCGGGCGAGGGCGTCGAGGGTGCGCAGGCGTTCCAGGTTCAACATGTAAGCGATGCTACGCCGTCGCGCACAGGAGATCTCGCTTGTCCTACGAGGTCACGCCCAGCAGAGTGAAGCCCATGAGCGCACCCACCACCCCACGTCCCACCACCTCCTCCGTCTCCTCTGTCGCCCCGCGCGGGGCCGGCCGCCCCGGCGCCCTCGACTGGCGCGTGCGCTTCGCCTTCCTCTCGGTGGTGTGGGGCTTCAGCTTCCTCTTCGTCAAGGTGGGGAACGAGGCCTTCGCGCCCTTCCAGGTCGCCCTCGGCCGGGTGTTCTTCGGCGCGCTCGCCCTGCTGGCGGTGCTGCTGGTGCGCCGCGAGCCGCTCCCCCGCGGCCTGCGCACCTGGGGGCACCTGACGGTGGCCGCGCTGCTGCTGAACACCGCCCCCTTCGCGCTCTTCGCGTACGCCGAGCAGACCATCACCTCCACCCTGGCCGGGATCTGCAACGCGACCTCCCCGCTGTGGGGCATGGCGCTCTCGCTGGTCGCCCTCTCCGAGGACCGCCCCACGCGCCGCCGGTTCGCCGGTCTGGGCATCGGCTTCCTGGGCGTGCTGACCGTGCTCGGTGCCTGGCAGGGCTTCGCCGGGGTCGACGCCAAGGGCACCGCCCTCGCCCTGCTGGCCTCGCTCTGCTACCCGATCGGCTGGATCTACGTCCGCCGCACGCTGGCGGGGACCCCGGGCTCACCGGTGGCCATGACCGGGGCGCAGCTGATCGTCTCGACCCTCCAGCTGGCCGCCGTCAGCGCCCTGTTCACCTCGGCCCCCGCCGGCTTCCCGCTGTGGCCGACCCTCGCGGTGATCACCCTGGGGGCGCTGGGCACCGGGGTGGCCCTCCAGATGCAGTACGGGCTGGTGTCGGAGGTCGGCCCGACCACCGCCCAGATGGTCACCTACTTCATCCCGGTGATCGCCACCACGGCGGGCGTCCTGGTCCTCGGCGAACAGCTGCACTGGAACACCCCGCTGGGCGCGGCCGTCGTCCTCGCGGGCGCGGCCCTGACCCAGGCCCGGCCCCCGGCCCGGAAGACCACCTGAGCCCGGGACCTGAGGGCCCGGCCCCCGCCGCATCCCGCGGCGGGGGCCTTCGTGCGCGCGGTGTCAGTCGAAGCGGGCGCCGGCTACCGGCCGGACCGCCTGGGCCACCGCGTCGGCCAGCGGGAGGACGTCCCGCGGCTCCAACGGGGAGACCGTGATGCGCACCCCGGGCCCCGCCTCCACCCGGTAGGCGGCCCCGGGCCGGACCGCCCAGCCCGCCGCCATCAGCCGGGTGACCACCCCTGTCTCGTCGGCGACCGGCACCCACACGTTCATCCCGCTGCGCCCGTGCGCCGGCACCCCCCGCTCCGCCAGCGCGGCGACCAGCCCGTCGCGGCGCAGCCCGTACGAGCGCGCCACCGCCTCCCGGTCCACCGCCCCGCTGGTCCACAGCTCGGCCACCGTGCTCTGGAGCAGCCGGCTCACCCAGCCGGGACCCAGCCGCTGCCGGCCCCTGACCCGGTCCATCGTCACCGCGTCGCCCGTGAGCACCGCGAGCCGCAGGTCGGGGCCGTACGCCTTGGCCGTGGAGCGGACCAGCGCCCAGTGCCGGGTGACGCCGCCCAGCGGGCACAGCGGCAGGTCGACGATCCCGTTGCCGTGGTCGTCCTCGATGACCAGCACCTCGGGACGGCCGGCCAGCAGCTCCCGCAGCAGCGCGGCCCGCTCCGGGCCGACCGCGGCCCCCGTCGGGTTCTGCGCGCGGGCCGTCACCACCAGGGCCCGGGCCCCGGCCTCCAGCGCCCGGGCCACCGCCTCGGGCCGCGGCCCCTCGTCGTCGACGGCCACTGGGAGCACCCGCAGGCCCAGCGCCGGGGCCAGGTCCAGCACGCTCCCCCAGCCCGGGTCCTCGACCGCCACCGCGTCCCCGTGCCGCAGGTGGGCGGCCAGCACCCGTTCGATGCCGTCCAGCGCCCCCGAGGTCACCGCCAGGGCCCCGGCCGGGACCCCGTCGGCCTCGAAGTCCGCGCGGGCGAGCCGGGCGAGCTCCGGGAGCACCGGGTCGTCCCCGTAGCGGGTCGGGGCCTGTGCGTACCGGCGGGCGGCGGCGGCCAGCGGCCCGTCCAGGGAGGGCAGCAGCGACATGTCGGGGTTGCCGTGCGCGAGGTCCCGCACCCCCTCGGGCACGGCGGGGCGCAGCGCGTCGCGCGGGGCGCTCGCGGGCCGCCCGCGCACCCGGCTGCCGCGCCGCCCGTCGGTCTCGATGATCCCGCGTTCGCGCAGCGACCGGTAGGCGGCGGCGACGGTGTTGGGGTTCACCCCCAGCTCGCCCGCCAGTTCCCGCATCGGCGGGAGCAGGGTTCCGGGCGCGAGGGCGCCCGATCCGACGCCCGATTCGATGCTGGCCGCGATGTCCGATGCGCGACGCCCACTGATCGTATATTCTCCTAGCACAAAGCTAATTATGCACTAGTACAACGGAGACCGCACCATGAGCGTCACCCCCGTCGACTACGAGCCGACCGAGCGCACCGTCCCGAGCCGCTCCCGTCACCGGGCCCGCTACGACCGCGAGACGGTGCACTCGATACTCGACCAGTCCTACCTCTGCCACCTCGGTTTCGTCCGCGACGGCGCACCGGTGGTCCTGCCGACGCTCTACGGCCGGGTGGACGAGACCCTCTACGTCCACGGCTCCACCGGCTCGCGCCCGCTCCTGGCCGCCGGCGCGGAGGACCCGGGCCTGCCGGTCTGTCTGACGGTGACGCACGTGGACGGCCTGGTGCTGGCCAGGTCGGCCTTCCACCACTCGATCAACTACCGCTCGGTGGTCGTCCACGGCACCGCGTACCAGGTCACCGACGAGGAGGAGCGCCGCATGGCCCTGGCCGCCCTGGTCGACCACGTCGTGCCCGGCCGCGCCGCCGACTCCCGGCCCGCCAACGCCAAGGAGCTCGCGGCCACGGCGGTGATCCGCCTGGACCTGAACGAGGTCTCCGCGAAGATCCGTACGGGCGGACCGAACGACGACGCCGAGGACCTGGGCCTGCCCTTCTGGTCGGGCGTGGTCCCGGTCGCGCCGGCGTACGGGACCCCCGTCCCGGCCGCCGACCTGGCCCCCGGCATCGCCGTCCCGGACTACGTCAGCGCGCTCTGAGCCTCACGGGCGGGCCTGCCCTCCGGCCGGCCCGCCCCGCCCGCGGGCCTGCGCGCCTCGGCCGTGATCAGCGCGCCCACCGCCGACAGCAGCAGTACGGTGCCCAGCACCACGGCGCCGGTCAGCCGCTCCCCGAGCACCGTGACGGCGATGACGGCCGCGCTCACCGGCTCGATCAGCATGATCACCGACACGGTCGCGGCCCGCACCGCCGCGGCCCCGGTGAAGTACAGGGCGTACGCCAGCGCCGTCGGCACCACGGCCACGTACACCAGCAGCCAGAGCACCCGCGTCGGCTCCCCGGTGTGCGGCAGCAGCCCCTCCACCGCGGCGAGCGGCAGCAGGCACACGGTGCCCACGCCCACCGACCAGGCGGTGGTCACCAGCGGGTCCCCGCCCGCCCCGCGCCGCCCGAGCCACCGCGCCCGCAGGGTCATCCCCGCGTACCCGGCGGCCGACAGCAGCGCCCAGCCGACCCCGAGCGGCCGCACCTCACCGCCCCCGGAGCCCAGCACCAGGACGGCCAGCCCGCCCAGGGCGCCGCCGACGGCGGCCACTCCGCCCCAGCCCAGCCGCTCGCCCATCCAGTACCGGGCGCCCAGCGCGATCAGTACGGGCCCCGCCCCCAGGGTGACCACGGTGCCGACCGCCAGGCCGGTCTCCCGCACGGCGCCGAAGTAGGCGGCCTGGAAAACGGTGAACATCAGGCCGGTCCCGATCAGCGAGACCGCCGAGGGCCGCCGCCGCCCGCGCGCCGCCGCCCGGGCGGGACGGCGCACGGCGAGCACCCCGAGCAGCACCACCAGCCCGCCGGCGCAGCGCCAGAACGAGAGGGCGAGCGGACCGAGGTCACTGGCCAGGAAGAGGAGGGAGGCGGCCGCCCCGGCGGTGCCCCAGGCGATACCGGCGACGACGAGGTAGAGCAGACTGCGCCCGGTGGCGGGCGAATGGTTCGACACGTGTTTCTCCGCGCGTGCGTGAAGGATGGAATGCAGGTCATCGCTTCGCGGGCAGCGCGAACCGGCCCGGGAACCTCCGGGGCCGGTCTCTCGTTGGGTGGCAGCCGCCCGCTCTAGGCGGCCGGCGGCGACAGCACGGTCGAGTACATGGCCAGCACCTTACGCCCCCTCCGCTCCCGCAGACCAGCCCGGCCCGGAGCGGCTTCCCCTACGCCTTCGCCTTCTCTGATGCGTGCTCGGACACGGACGCGGACGCGGACTCGGGCAGCACCGCTTCCCCCATCGCGGCCGGAGCGGGCCGCGAGGACTGCGCGATGAAGGCGCCGCCCAGCACCAGCGCACCGCCGGCCATCTGCCAGGCCGACAGGTGCTCGCCCAGCAACACCCAGGCCAGGACGGTGGCGACGACCGCCTCCAGGTTGGCCACCACCCCCGCCACCTGCGGCGAGAGCATGCGCACCGAGACCACACCGGTCAGGTACGCGGCCACGGTGGCGACCAGCACCACCCAGCCCAGCAGCACCAGGGCGGGCACCCGCACGTCCCCGAGCGCCGCGTCCCCGCCCAGCACCTGCCAGTCCATCTGCCACGGGCGGGCCAGCACGGTCATCACCAGGGCGCCGACGAGCATGCCGTACGCGATCACACCCATCGGGTCGGGCACGTCCTCGCCGTCGGTGCCCTGGTCCGCGAAGACGAAGTAGAAGGCCTGGCAGCAGGCGGCGGCGAGGCCGAGGAGCACCCCGAGCGGATCCAGGCTCAGCCCGGACCAGATCTCGACCACGCAGGCCAGCCCCGCCACCGCCACCGCCGCCCCGGCCGCGGCCGCCCGGGTCACCGGCTTGCGCTGCACGAACCGGATCCAGCCGAGCAGCAGCGCCGGCCCCAGGTACTCCAGCAGCAGGGCCACGCCGACCGGGATCCGCGACAGGGAGGCGAAGTAGAAGGCCTGTACGCCCGCGACGGCGACCAGCCCGAAGCCCGCGAGCAGCAGGGGCCGCCGGCGCACCAGATCGCGGTGCCGCCAGGCGAGGGGGGACAGCACGAGCGCCGCCCCCGCCACCCGCAGCCACACCATGTGGAGCGGGTCCAGACCCGCCTCGATCAGCGGCTTCGCCGCGACTCCGGAACCACCGAACGCACACGCCGAAACGAGGGCGAGGCCCAGTCCGGCGTTCTTCCCTGACGCTTGCATCGGGCCATCATGACAGGGCGCGTCAGGAGCGTCACCGGAGTGACACCTGTTGAGACGCACCCGATACCTAACGGGCGGAGGGCCCGGATTCCTGACGGGTCATCAGTATTGAATGTTCCGACCCCCGGGGCTACCTTCCGCCGCACGTACCCGACGAGAAGGGGTGGACGCATGGCTGAAGTCACCGCGGAATCACGCATCGAGGCGCCCGCCGCGAAGCTCTGGGCCCAGCTGACCGACTGGGGCGCGTACGGGCAGTGGAGCATGACCCACACCGACTTCCCGAAGGGCGGCCCCGAGACCCTCGCGGTCGGCGCCACCTTCACCGAGAACATGAAGATGATGGGCTTCCCCGCCGAGGTCCTCTGGACGGTCTCGGAACTGGAGGACCAGCGCCTCTTCGCCATCACGGGCAAGGGTCCGATGGGGGTCGCCGTCCTGACCCGGTACACCCTGACCGCCGACGGCGGGGCCACGAAGGTCCGCATCGACGGGGAGTTCACGGGAGCCGCGGTGTCCCTGATGGCGGGCAAGCTCAAGGACTCGGCGACCGCCGCGCTGAACGAGTCGCTGCGCCGGCTGGCCGCCCTGGTCGCCTGACCCCGCACGCTCGACGGCGCGCCCCGCGGGAGCTCCCGCGGGGC
>NZ_JBEZWL010000099.1:0-27195 GCF_040648015.1 Streptomyces sp. NPDC029216
CCAACCCGGGGGGGGGCGGGGGGCCAACACGCCGGCCCCGGGCCGTCCGCGAGGGCGGCCCGGGGCCGGCGCGTCGCGTTACGGGCCCCGGCCGCCCTACAGCCGCCGCTCCAGCAGGACCACCCCGTCCGCCTCGCCCACCAGGGCGAACCGCGACCCCGGGTGCAGCCGCTCCGCGTACGCGAGGGGGTCCCCGGCCCAGCCGGTGGCGTTGTCGAACACCAGGTACGCCGGGCGCACCCCCTTCGTACCGCCGATCCAGAAGGCCCGGCAGCGCGAGGTCAGCCGGGTCAGCGCCACGTTGTCGGACTCCACGGACACCCCGTCCGGGATCCGTGCCAGCAGCCGTTCGACCGCGGTGACCCGCGCGGGCACCGCGTACGTGGCCCGCTCCCCGAGCCGGGCCAGCGGCAGGCTGGTCGCGCTCAGCGCGAGCCCGGCCGCGAGCAGGGCGCCGGGCAGCTGGTGGGCGTACGCGCGCAGCCACGGGCGGGGGCCGTGCCGGAGGGTGTCGAGGGAGTCGGCGAGGGCCAGCGCGGCGACCGGCATCAGGACGGCGCTGTAGTGCCAGTCGGTGGACCAGTAGTGCGGGTCCCCCGACGCGAACCGCCAGCCCAGGGTCGGCGCGGCGACCCACAGCAGCGGGGAGCGCAGCGCCAGCAGCCCGGTGGTGGGCAGCAGCACCCAGGCCAGGGTGGTGAGTTTCGTGCCGAGGCCGCGCAGCGGGCCGCCGGGCCCGCCGACCTTCTCCCAGTAGGCGTAGCCGTCGGGCGCGAACGCGGGGACCACCACCGTGAACACCAGTGCGGCGGCCGCCACCCCGGCCACGGCCACGGCGAGGGCGAGCCGTGCCGCCCGCCGGTCGCAGCGCCGGGCCCGCCAGGCGGTCACCAGGGCCAGGGCCGCCAGGGTGAGCCCGAGGTCCTCCTTGACCAGCAGCAGCGGCAGCCCCCAGGCCAGCGCGGCCCGCCACCGGCGCGCCAGCAGCGCCTCCAGGGCGAAGGCCAGCAACGGCACCGCGAAGCAGATCTCGTGGAAGTCGAACTCGATGGCCCGCTGGATCCCCCAGGACAGCCCGTACGCCGCCCCGAGCGCGAGCCCCCGCGCCTGCCCGAGGATCCGGACGCAGGTGCGGGTGACGGGCAGGGCCGACAGCGCGAACAGGGCCGCCTGCACCAGCAGGAGGGTGACGGGGCCCGGGAAGAGCCGGTAGAGCGGGGCGATCAGGGCGATGGCCGGGCTGAAGTGGTCGCCGAGGACGTTGAAGCCCGGGCCCTTCAGGTCCACCACGGGGGCCTGCAGGTGGGCGTAGGCCCGGACGGCCTGCTCGAAGATGCCCAGGTCCCAGGAGGCCTCCTCCATCCGGCGGTGGCGGGACACGGAGAGCACCGCGTACGCGGCGAACAGCGCGGCGCTCAGCGCGTACGGCGCCCGGCGGCGGGCCCACAGCCCGGCCCGGACCCACCGGTCGATGCGCGCCTGCACCACGGCCTGCACGACGGCTGGGGCGGGGGCCGGGGCGGTGGCGGGTGCGGGCTCCTCGGGCTCCTCGCCGCCGGGCGGGCTTCCGGATATGGACATCAGGACAGATTGTCATCCTGGTGCGGAAGGGTCCCTTCCGCCCCTCACCCGTGCGGGGCGCGAAACCCGTGCGCGACCTGAATCCCGCGCGCGGGTGACACACCCGCGGCATAGGGTGGAACCCCCGGCCCGTTCACGTGTCGGGTGCTTCGCGTTGCCCCCGCCCGCCCCCTCCACCGGATGGAAAGCCGCCTTCATGAGCCTGCACGGACTGCTCGACGCCGTCACCCGGGACCCCGCCCTGACCGAGGCGGTCACCGCGGCCGGGGACGGCAACCGCATGCACGTGGACCTCGTCGGCCCGCCCGCCGCCCGGCCCTTCGTGATCGCCGCGCTGGCCCGCCGCACCGGGCGGACCGTCCTCGCGGTGACCGCCACCGGGCGGGAGGCGGAGGACCTCACCGCCGCGCTGCGCTCGCTCCTGCCGCCCGACGAGGTCGTGGACTACCCGTCCTGGGAGACCCTGCCGCACGAGCGCCTCAGCCCGCGCAGCGACACCGTCGGCCGCCGGATCGCCGTACTGCGCCGGCTCGCCCACCCGAGCAAGGACGACCCGGCCGCCGGACCCGTCTCGGTGGTCGTGGCCCCCATCCGCTCCGTGCTCCAGCCGCAGGTCAAGGGGCTCGGCGACCTGGAGCCGGTGAGCCTGCGCCAGGGCGAGAGCACCGACCTCGGCGTGGTCACCGAGGCCCTGGCGGCCGCCGCGTACGCCCGCGTCGAGCTCGTCGAGAAGCGCGGGGAGTTCGCCGTGCGCGGCGGCATCCTCGACGTGTTCCCGCCCACCGAGGAGCACCCGCTGCGCGTGGAGTTCTGGGGCGACGAGGTCGAGGAGATCCGCTACTTCAAGGTCGCCGACCAGCGCTCCCTGGAGATCGCCGAGCACGGCCTGTGGGCCCCGCCCTGCCGCGAGCTGCTCCTCACCGACCAGGTCCGCGAGCGCGCCGCCGCCCTGGCCGAGGAACACCCGGAGCTCGGCGAACTGCTGAACAAGATCGCCGAGGGGATCGCCGTCGAGGGCATGGAGTCCCTGGCCCCCGTCCTCGTCGACGACATGGAGCTGCTGCTCGACGTCCTGCCCGAGCGCGCGATGGCCGTGGTCTGCGACCCCGAGCGGGTGCGCACCCGGGCCGCCGATCTGGTGGCGACCTCGCAGGAGTTCCTGATGGCCTCCTGGGCGGCCACCGCCGGCGGCGGCCAGGCCCCCATCGACGTCGGCGCGGCCTCCCTGCGCGGTATCGCGGACGTCCGCGACCACGCCCGCGAGCTCGGCATGATGTGGTGGTCGGTCTCCCCGTTCGCCGCCGAGGACTCCGACCTGGCCGGCGGAGACGTTCTCAAGCTCGGCATGCACGCCCCCGAGGCCTACCGGGGCGACACCGCCCGCGCGCTCGCCGACACCAAGGGCTGGATCGCCGACGGCTGGCACACCGTCTACCTCACCGAGGGCCACGGCCCGGCCGCCCGTACCGTCGAGGTGCTCGGCGGCGAGGGCATCGCGGCCCGGCTGGAGGCGGACCTGGGGGCGCTGGAGCCCTCGATCGTGCACGTGTCCTGCGGCTCGCTCGACACCGGCTTCGTCGACCCGGCGCTGAAGCTGGCCGTCCTCACCGAGACCGACCTGACCGGCCAGCGCACCGCCACCAAGGACCTCGGCCGGATGCCCACCCGGCGCCGCAAGTCCATCGACCCCCTCACCCTGGAGGTCGGCGACTACATCGTGCACGAGCAGCACGGCGTGGGCCGCTACATCGAGATGGTGCAGCGCACCGTGCAGGGCGCCACCCGCGAGTACCTCCTCGTCGAGTACGCGCCCGCCAAGCGCGGCCAGCCCGGCGACCGGCTGTACATCCCCACCGACCAGCTGGAGCAGGTCACCAAGTACGTGGGCGGCGAGGCCCCGACCCTGCACCGGCTCGGCGGCGCCGACTGGACGAAGACCAAGGCGCGGGCGAAGAAGGCCGTCAAGGAGATCGCCGCCGACCTGATCAAGCTGTACAGCGCGCGCATGGCGGCCCCCGGCCACACCTTCGGCCCGGACACCCCCTGGCAGCGCGAGCTGGAGGACGCCTTCCCGTACGCGGAGACCCCCGACCAGCTCACCACCATCGCCGAGGTCAAGGAGGACATGGAGAAGTCGGTCCCCATGGACCGTCTGATCTGCGGCGACGTCGGCTACGGCAAGACCGAGATCGCGGTCCGGGCGGCCTTCAAGGCGGTCCAGGACGGCAAGCAGGTCGCCGTCCTCGTCCCGACCACGCTGCTGGTGCAGCAGCACTTCGGGACCTTCTCCGAGCGCTACAGCCAGTTCCCGGTCAACGTGAAGGCGCTGTCGCGCTTCCAGTCCGACTCCGAGTCCAAGGCCACCCTGGAGGGGCTGAAGGAGGGCTCGGTCGACGTGGTCATCGGCACCCACCGCCTCTTCTCCCAGGAGACGAAGTTCAAGGACCTGGGCCTGGTCATCGTCGACGAGGAGCAGCGGTTCGGCGTCGAGCACAAGGAGCAGCTGAAGAAGCTGCGGGCCAACGTGGACGTCCTCACCATGTCCGCGACCCCCATCCCCCGCACGCTGGAGATGGCGGTGACCGGCATCCGCGAGATGTCGACGATCACCACCCCGCCGGAGGAGCGGCACCCCGTGCTCACCTTCGTCGGCCCGTACGAGGAGAAGCAGATCGGCGCGGCCATCCGCCGCGAACTGCTGCGCGAGGGCCAGTGCTTCTACATCCACAACCGGGTCGAGTCCATCGACCGGGCGGCCGCGAAGCTGCGCGAGATCGTGCCCGAGGCGCGGATCGCCACGGCGCACGGCCAGATGTCCGAGCAGGCCCTGGAACAGGTCGTGGTGGACTTCTGGGAGAAGAAGTTCGACGTGCTGGTCTCCACGACGATCGTCGAGTCCGGCATCGACATCTCCAACGCCAACACCCTGATCGTGGAGCGCGGCGACAACTTCGGCCTCTCGCAGCTGCACCAGCTGCGCGGCCGGGTCGGGCGCGGCCGCGAGCGCGGGTACGCGTACTTCCTGTACCCGCCGGAGAAGCCGCTGACGGAGACCGCGCACGAGCGGCTGGCCACCATCGCCCAGCACACCGAGATGGGCGCCGGCATGTACGTGGCGATGAAGGACCTGGAGATCCGCGGCGCGGGCAACCTGCTCGGCGGCGAGCAGTCCGGTCACATCGCGGGCGTCGGCTTCGACCTGTACATCCGCATGGTCGGCGAGGCGGTGGCCGACTACCGGGCCGCCGTCGAGGGCGGGGTGGAGGAGGAGCCGCCGCTGGAGGTGAAGATCGAACTTCCGGTCGACGCGCACGTCCCGCACGACTACGCGCCCGGCGAGCGGCTGCGCCTGCAGGCCTACCGGTCGATCGCCTCGGCGACCTCGGAGGCCGACATCAAGGCGGTGCGGGAGGAACTCACCGACCGCTACGGCAAGCTGCCGGAGCCGGTGGAGAACCTGCTGCTGGTGGCGGGGCTGCGGATGCTGGCCCGGGCCTGCGGGGTCGGGGACATCACCCTGCAGGGCACGAACATCCGCTTCGGCCCGGTGGAGCTGCGCGAGTCGCAGGAGCTGCGCCTCAAGCGCCTCTACCCGGGGACGGTCCTCAAGCCGGCCACCTCCCAGGTGCTGGTCCCGCGCCCGAAGACGGCCCGGGTCGGCGGCAAGCCGCTGGTCGGCCGCGAACTCCTGGCCTGGACGGGCGAATTCCTGACGACGATCCTCGGCTCGTAACCCCCCGGCCCCCGGCCGAGCCGCCCGCGCACCTGCGCGGGCGGCTGCGTTCCGGCGGAAGTGCCGTCAGATCGATTCGCCCGCCGGGCCGCCCAGTTTCGATATGTCGAGGACGTCGGGGTCCTTGGGGGAGGTCGTGTCCACCGGGACGTCGAAGGCCGAGAAGAGGGCTTCGCCCGTGGTGTCTCCGCTGACCGTGGACTTCAGGATGTACGGCTTGCCCTGCGTGGCCACGTAGTCGGTCTGGGTGCCCCGTTTGGACGGGGAGGTCACCGCCAGGGCCGGGGTGCCGGCGACCGTCGCGGTGTCGCCCTTGCGGGCGAGGGGGCTGGGCGTGCCGAAGTCGCCCGTCAGCTTGGTGAGGTCGCAGCTGCCGGTCATCGGGGCCGCGCGGGGGTCGGAGGCGGGGACGCGCACCCAGCGGTCGGCGAGCATGGCGACCATCTGGTCCGTCTGCTTCTGCGGGGCGTGCTTCATCTTCGCGGCGCCGCGCCAGTAGGCGGCGTCGCCCCGGAAGTGGACGAACTCCGAGGACTTGATGACGTCCAGCTTGCCCATGCCGTCCATGCGGATGGCGCCGTTGCAGTTGCCCTTCTTGTCGAGGGAGAGGTCGATGCGCATCGGCTTGCCCTCCTGCTCGACCGTGGCCGTCACGTGTGCCGATTCGGCCTTGCGGGTGGCCTCGTAGGCTTCGGTGAGGACCTCCTGCCCGGACCGGTCGGCGAGCCTGCCGCCGCCCTGGGCCGCCGGGGAGGCGGAGGCCGGGGCGGAGCTTCCCGGGGAGGCGGCGGGGGAGGCGGACTGGGCGGCGCGGGCGCCGCCCGAGGGCCCGCAGGCCGTCAGGCCGCCGAGCAGGGCCGTGGCGGCGAGTGCCGCCGCCGTGGATTTCGTACGGCTGCGCATTTCCGTTGCCCCCGTGGTGACTTCGAGCGTGACAGGTTCCCTCCGAGGGTAGGGGGCGGCTCTGACAGGCCCCGGGCGGGGGCGGGGGTCAGGACTTCTTCCAGTCGGCGCAGCCCACGGTCTTGAAGTAGCCGTCCTCGGCGGAGACCGTCACGACCGCCGGGCCCGTCGGGTTGTCGTTGGCGTTGATCGACTCGACCTGGTGCTCGGCGTCCTTGGCGCGCTCCCAGTAGCAGCCCAAGTCGCCCTTGGCGGGGCCGGCGGACTTGTACGTGCCGGGGGCGATGTCGGTGCCCACCTTGAACATGCCGCCGTTGCCCGGGATCTCGGCCTTCGGGGAGCCGCCCGCGGCCTTCGGGTCGACCGCCTCCCAGTCCTTGCAGCCGGTGGACTTGAAGAGCTTGTCGGAGGCCGTGACGGTCACGTAGCTCGTGCCCTCCACGTTGTCGTTGGCGACGATCGAGTCCGTGTCGCCCGAGGCGTCCTTGGCCCGCTCCCAGTAGCAGCCGGTCTTGTTGCCGGTGGTGCGGTAGGTGCCGGGCTTGACGTCCGAGCCCACCTGGAAGGTGCCGTTGCCGCGGATCGCCACCGCCTTTTTCCCCTCCGAGGAGGAAGACGAGGAGGACGAGGAGGACGAGGAGGCCTGGCCGGAAGCCGCCGGCTTCTGGGGGTCCTTCGGCTTCGCGCCGTCCGCGTCGCCGCCGGTGCACGCCGTGAGTGCGACGAGCGCCAGGAGGGCGCCGCTGCCCGTGAGCACCTTGTGGCGGGCGATCCAGCTCGTCTGCGGGGCGTGGGACTGGGACATGGGTGTGCTCCTGTCGCGTGTGCCGGGTGGTGCGCTGTGCGGCGCGGGCCGCTGTTGACGGGATCATCAGAACAGAGCCTGTGAACCGAGTCAACACAATTTTTACGGAGCGTCAGGTTCACGTTGTGAAGAGGGGGTTGGAGTGTGTACGGGTATGCTCCCGGCATGCTGGAGGAGAACACCGCCGAGGTCACCGCCGCCGAAATCGCCCGCCTGGCCGGGGTCGGCCGCGCCGCCGTGAGCAACTGGCGCCGCCGCCACCCCGACTTCCCCAAACCGGTCGGCGGCACCGAGACCAGCCCCTCCTTCGCCCTCGCCGAGGTGGAGACCTGGCTGCGGGCCCAGGGCAAGCTCGCCGAGGTCCCGCTGCGCGAACGCGTCTGGCAGCAGATCACCTCCCACCCCGGCGGGGCCGTCGCCGCGCTCGTCGAAGCCGGCGCCGCGCTGCTCGTCGTACGCGACCTGCCCGCGCGCTGGCTCGACCTGGCCGCCGGCTCCGACGAGCGGATGGCCGCCCTGCTGCCCGCCGTACGCGACGAAGCCCTCACCGCCCGGCTGGGCGCGGCACACCCCGTGGCCGCCGCGGCCGGCCCGGGCGCCCCCGTCGCCCTGCTGCGGGCCACCGCCGAACTCGCCGCCGGACTCGGCGCCCGCCAGGCCTTCGAATTCCTCCTCGGCCGCCACCTCGAAGCCAACCCGCGCCAGTACACCCTCACCCCCGACGGCGTCGCCGCACTGATGGCCGCCCTCGCCGGCCCCGCGGCCCGCAGCGTCCTCGACCCCGCCTGCGGCACCGGCGGCCTGCTGCGCGCCCTCCCCGGCGCCACCGCCCTCTACGCCCAGGACTCCTCCCCCGAACTGGCCGCGCTCGCCGCCCTGCGCCTGGCCCTGCACGGCCCCGCCCCCATCCGCGCGGCCGCCGCCGACAGCCTGCGCGCCGACGCCCTCGCCGGCTGCGCCGTCGACGCCGTCCTGTGCCACCCCCCGTTCAACGAACGCAACTGGGGCCACGACGAACTCGCCTACGACCCCCGCTGGGAGTACGGCTTCCCCGCCCGCACCGAATCCGAACTCGCCTGGGTCCAGCACGCCCTGGCCCGCCTGCGCGAGGGCGGCACCGCCGTCCTGCTCATGCCCCCCGCCGCCGCGTCCCGCCGCTCCGGCCGCCGCATCCGCGCCGACCTGCTGCGCCGGGGCGCCCTGCGCGCCGTCGTCTCCCTCCCCGCCGGCGCCGCGCCCCCGTACGGCATTCCCCTCCAGCTGTGGGTCCTGCGCCGCCCCGCCCCGGGCGCCCCCGCCCCGGCCGGCCTGCTCCTCGTCGACACCGCCGGCCTCGACCCCGACGGCCCCGCACAGGCCCGCGCCCCCTGGGCCGGCGTCCACGAGGCCGTCCTCGGCACCTGGACCGCGTACGACCGCACCGGCGCCACCCCCGAGGTCCCCGGCGTCAGCCGCGTCGTCCCCGTCGTCGAACTCCTCGACGACGACGTCGACCTCACCCCCGCCCGCCACCTCCCCCCGCCCGCCGCCGGCGGCGGCCTCGCCGAACTCGCCGCCGTCCGCACCCGGCTCGACACCACCCTGACCCGCGCGGCCCGCCTCACCCCGCCCCCCGCCACCCCGTCCGCCCCGGCCACCGCCCCGCTGCCGCAGACCACCATCGGCGAACTCGCCCGCGCCGGAGCCCTGCTGCTGCGCGCCGGCTCCGGCGCCGGCAACGCCGAGCTGCCCGTCCTCACCGAGTACGACGTCTACGCCGGAACCGGCCCCTCCGGCACCCCGGCCCCCGCGGGCGCCCCCGGCCCCGAAGGCGCGGGCGAACCGCTCGTCGCCGAACCCGGCGACGTGGTCGTCCCCGTCGTCGGCGCCCTCTCCGCCGCCCGCGTCGTCACCGAGGACCCCGCCAGCGGCGCCGGCGCCCTCCTCGGCCGCAACCTCCAGCTGCTGCGCCCCGACCCGGCCGCCCTCGACCCCTGGTTCCTGGCCGGATTCCTGCGCGGCACCGCCAACACCCGCCGCGCCAGCAGCCACGCCTCCACCGCCACCCGCCTCGACGTGCGCAAACTGCGCCTGCCCCGGCTGCCGCTGGCACAGCAGCGGCGCTACGGGACCCGGTTCCGCGAGCTCGCCGAGTTCGAGGACGCGCTGAGGCTGGCGGGACGCCTGGGGGAGCAGCTCGTACAGGGCCTCTACGACGGACTGTCCGACGGCAGCGTCACCCCCGGCTGACCCCGGCCCGCCCTCCCGCAGCCGCCCGCCCGCCCGGCCGTGCTGCGACCCTGCAACGGTTGCGCGCATACCCTCACGGACGGCTGGAAACGCTGTATACGCTTCCAGCCGTCACCCTTTCCGCACGGCCCGTCAGGAGCAGCGATGCACGGCCCCGGCATCCCGCCGCAGCAAGGCCCCCACGGCCACCGCCCCTTGACCGGGGCGGCGATGACGCTGCGCGTGCTGTTCACGGCGCTGCCCGTCCTGACCTGCGGATTCTTCGCCTGGGGATCGCTGCTGCGGATCGCGCTGCTCACGCGCAAGACGCGGGACTGGGTGCTGCTGGTCCTCGGCGGGGTGCTCTCGGTCGTCTGGATCACCTTCATCGAGATCGACCCGACGGCCGATACCAACGGCTGGCAGGGCAACCTCGGCGCCGGCGGCTCGATCTTCACCGGCTTCGCCGTCTGCGTGTACTACATCGTCGCCGACATCAAGCACCACGAGGCGAGGGCCGCCCTGGCCCCGGCGGGCGGGCCCGCGCCCTGGTACCCGGCGCAGCAGTCCCCGTACGCCCAGCCGCCCCTGCACCAGCAGCCCCAGCCGATGCAGCAGACCCGCCCCTCCTACGGCTACCCGCCCGCCCAGACCCCCGTCCCGCCCCAGCAGGCCCCGGCCCCCGTCCAGCCCCCGCGCATCGGGCAGGTCCGCGCCGAACTCGACGAGCTCAGCGAACTCCTGCGCAAGCAGACCCCGCAGACACCGCCCCGGCCCCCGCAGCCCGGCGGCCCCTACCAGGACCCGAACAGCACGGCGATCCAGGACCCGCAGCAGTGACCCGGAGCGAACGGCTCATCGGCGAGCGCTACCAGCTCGCCACCATCCTCGGCCAGGGCGGCATGGGCCAGGTGTGGACGGCCTACGACCGGCGCCTGGACCGCCGCGTCGCCGTCAAACTGCTGCGCCCCGACAAGGTGGCCGGCCCCGGCACCGTCGCCGAGGAGCTGCGCCGCCGCTTCGTGCGCGAATGCCGCGTCACCGCCCAGGTCGACCACCCCGGCCTGGTCACGGTCCACGACGCGGGCAGCGACGGCGACGAGCTGTACCTCGTCATGGGCTACGTCGAGGGCTCCGACCTCGCCGACCACCTCGCCGAGCACGACCCCTACCCCTGGCCGTGGGCCGTCGCGGTGGTGGCACAGCTGTGCTCCGTCCTGTCCGCCGTGCACGCGGTGCCGATCGTCCACCGGGACCTCAAGCCCCGCAACGTGATGATCCGACCGGACGGCACCGTCCTCGTCCTGGACCTCGGCGTCGCCTCCGTGATGGACACCGACACCACCCGCCTCACCAGCACCGGCTCCCCGATCGGCAGCCCCGCCTACATGGCACCCGAGCAGGCCATGGGCGGCGCCGTGGGCCCGTACACCGACCTGTACGCCCTCGGTGTGCTCCTGTACGAACTCCTCAGCGGCAACGTCCCCTTCGCCGGATCCACCGCCCTCGGCGTCCTGCACCGGCACCTCTACGAGCCCCCGGCCCCCGTACGCGCCCTGCGCCCGGAGATCCCGCAGGAACTGGAGGCGGTGCTGATGCGCCTCCTCGCCAAGGACCCGCAGGACCGGCCGGGCAGCGCGCAGGAGGTCTACGAGGCCCTCGCGCCGCTGCTCCCGGCCCCCGGCAGCCGCCCCCTGGCCGGCCCGCTCGACCCGACCCGGCCGTTCCTGCGCCCCCAGGCCCCCTGGCCCGACCGGCCGGCCGCGGCCGTCCCGCCGATGCCGGCCGTGGCGCCCGCCCCGCCCCGGCCCGACATCCCGGGCGCGGTGGACGAGGCCCGCAAGCTGCTGGACCAGGGGCGGCTCACCCAGGCCGTGGACATCCTCGGCGGCATCCTCCCGGCGGCCGCGGCCGAGCACGGGGAGCGCTCGCCGGTGGTGCGCAGCCTGCGCAAGCAGTACGCCGCCACCCTGATGGACGACGGCCAGTACCGCCGCGCCCTGCCCGAACTGCGCCGCCTCGCCGACGAGTTCCCGGCCGGGGACCCGCAGGCGCTGCGCTTCCGCTACGACGCCGCCCAGTGCCTGGAGCAGCTCGGCGAGGCCGGGGCGGCCCTGGCCGAATACCGGTCCCTGCTCCCGCTGTTCGAGAACCACTACGCCAACCCGGACCCGGGCCTGCCGCTGGAGGTCCGCCGCCGGATAGCGCACCTGCTGCTCTCCCTCGGCGACCGCG
This sequence comes from Streptomyces sp. NPDC029216, assembly GCF_040648015.1. Lineage (NCBI taxonomy): Bacteria > Bacillati > Actinomycetota > Actinomycetes > Kitasatosporales > Streptomycetaceae > Streptomyces > Streptomyces sp. NPDC029216. The sequence continues at coordinate 11,466 of NZ_JBEZWL010000099.1, forward strand.
CCGCGGCCCACGACACCCTGGTCCGCCTCCTCTACGACGCGGACCGGGTGCACGGCCCGGCACACCCCCTCCCGGTGGAGGTCCGCCGGACCCTCCAGTGGCTGGGCCAGGTCCACTGACACCACCCGGCCCCGGCCGGCGCAGCCGAGGCCCGGCCGCCACCCGCCACCCGCCGCCCGGGGCCGGCCTCCGTCGGGCGTGCCCGCGCACGCCCGGGCGCCGTCAGGCGGTCCGGCCCCGGCGCCGCAGGCCCGCCAGGTACTCCGGGCGGCGCCTGAGCACCGCCAGCGCGACCACCGTCAGCGCCGACACCCCCGCCAGCCCCAGGCCCGGGAGCAGCCCCGGCGGGGTGAACTCGCAGCGCAGGGTGGTGGTGTGCCCGTCCAGGGGCACGGCCAGCAGCCCCAGCCGCGACCGCACCGGCCCGCCCTCGCAGCTCCAGCCGGCGATCGCCGGGACCGCGACGACCGCCGTGCCGGTGCTGCCGGGCGGCAGCGTCGCGGTCAGCCCCGAGTCGGTGACCCGGACCGACGTGGCGGCCGAGGCGCGCAGGGCCGTCACCGCCGCCGTGAGCCGGGAGCGGTCCAGGCAGGACAGCGTCCACCGGGCGGGCTCCGGGCCGGGCTCGAAGACGAGTGCCGAGGAGGCCCCGCGCGAGCGCCCCAGCGGCTGGAGCGCCGCCCGGTTCTTCGGCTGGTTGCCGTTCAGCCGGGAGGGTCGGCCGTCCGCGAGGCGGGCCGTCGCGTTGTACTCGGGGGCCCACAGGAAGGTGTCGGTTCCCGCCCGGCAGACCCCGGGCGCGACCGGCTCCTCGTACACCTTCGCGCCCAGCAGCAGCTCCTGGTTGGCGAACGGGGACCCGCCGTACTCGGGCGCGGGGCCGGCGGGGCGGACGGTGACCAGCGGCAGGGCCTCCGCGCGGACGACCTTCCCGTCCGCCTTCAGCCGCGCCCCGACCGAGAACACGGCGTCCGTCACCGGGTTGTCGAGGCTCTGCACGCTGCGCCCGCGCGAGGTCGAGCCCGCGCCCAGCGCCGTCATCGTGCGGCTGAACACGTCCGGGGTGTGGCTGCTGTAGTACGAGCCGCCCTCGCCGCCCAGCAGCAGCGGGTCGTTGCCCGACAGCGCGGGCCGGCCCGCGTCGGTGCGGTATTCCGGCCAGCCGTCGGCCCGCTGCAGTGCCCTCTCGCGCGAGGTGTGGGACCGGCCCCAGGAGGCGTAGTCGTCCAGCCCGGCCAGCTTGCCCTGGTGCCCGTACGCCGTGGTCGCGGCGGCCTGCGCCACCAGCGCCGCCGCCAGCGCGGCGGACGCCGGCAGCAGCAGCCGCGGGTGGCGCAGCGCCCACCAGGCCCCCGCCGTCAGCGCCAGCCCGCCGCAGAACAGGGCGTACCCCCAGCCCGTGGCCAGCGTGCTGCCCGCCGCCCAGGCGGCGGCCGCCGCGAGGACGCCGGCCCCGCCCGCCAGTGCCCGTACGCCCGGCAGTCCGGCCGCCAGCCCGGTCCAGGCGGCGATGACGACGATCCCGGCCAGCACGAAGGTCTGCCGGTAGGGGCTGCCGTTCGGGGTCGCGAAGACGTGCCAGGCCAGGTGCGTCGGCGCCCACTGCAGCGACAGCAGCACCGCCGCCACCAGCCCCGCCCACCACAGCCGGGTGCGCAACGGCAGCGCCCGGTGGAAGGGCAGCGCCGTCACCAGCAGCAGGGTCCCGGTACCGACGAACACGGCGGGGGAGCCGAAGGAGTACGTGGCCGGCAGCAGCCGCGCGAACAGGTCCGACCAGGGCACCGGGGAGAACTCCTTGAACCACCCCGGGTAGGCCTGCTTCGAACTCAGGAACAGCGGCACCAGCAGCGGCGCCGTCAGGGCCATCCCCAGCACGGTCGTCACCGCCGCCCGCCCGACCACCCGGGCCCGCTCGCGCGCCCCCTCCCGGGTCAGCACCACCCGCACCACCAGCACCAGCGCGGCGCCCAGCGTGGCCATGTAGGCGGTGTAGAAGTTCGCCGTCCACCAGACGGCCACCACCAGCACCCCCAGCAGCGGCCGCCGCCCGCGCAGCGCCCACTCGCCGGTCAGGCACAGCATCGGGAAGGCGATCAGCCCGTCCAGCCACATCGGGTTGTACGAGGCCTCGATCACCGACCAGCCGCACAGCGCGTACGAGGCCCCCAGCAGCCCCGCCGCCCACCACGGCCCGGGCCGCTGGGTGCGCAGCAGCCAGGCCATCGCGGCGGCCGCGGCGGTCATCTTGAGCACGGTGACCACGTACACGGCGAGGTCGATGTCGTGGCGCGGGAAGAGCCCCACCAGCAGGGCGAAGGGGCTCGTCAGGTACGTGCCGAGGTCGGGCAGGAAGCCGGTGCCGTACCCGGACTGCCAGTTGAACAGCAGCCCGCCCCGCGCCCGCCCGTGCAGCAGGTCCCACAGGTGTGCGTGGAAGGGCACGAACTGGTTGCCGAGGTCGTTGACGCTGCGGTGGCGTGACCCGTACGGGAAGACCCGCGCGACGGCGTCCCCGGAACACACGGCCAGGGCCGTGACCAGGGCGCCGAACACCGAACCGAACACCCCGGGCCACCGCCCGGAACGTCGTACGGAAACGGGAACGGGACGCTGCGGAGCGTGGTGCGGGGCGAGCTGCGATGTCGACATGGTGAGCACGACCATCGCAGGAACGCACAACTCCGCGGTAGCCGGGGGGTGAACTCGCACCCCAACACCCCCGGAATCGTTGGTCGAACCGGTGGCTCGGGCCACTCTGACTGCATACCATCGATCACCGCACGGCCTTGTGCACCGACGCACAATCTCCCGGCCCTGGAGGCTCCTTTGCACCGTCGCACAGCGCTCTCCGTCTCCGTCGCCCTGCTCGCGGCGGCCCCTCTGCTGGCCGCCTGCTCGGGCGGGACCCGTCCCGGTACCGCGGCCGTCGTCGGCGGCGAGCGCATCACCACGTCCGCCCTCCAGGCGCAGGTCAACGACGTGCGCAGTGCGCAGAACCGGTCCGAGCAGGGGGCGCGGCTGATCGGGGCCACCGCCGGCCTGGAGCGGCTCAAGCTCAACAAGATGATCCAGACCGCTGTCCTGGAGCGGGCGGCGGACGACGCCGGGCTGAGCGTGAGCACCAAGGAGATCGAGGACGTCCGCAAGGCGCAGCTCCAGCAGGTCGGCGGCGAGAAGGCGCTCGCCGCGGCGGCGCTGGAGCAGGCGCAGCTGGCCCCGGACCAGATCGACGCCGACACCCGCTTCAAGCTGCTGCGCGACAAGCTCTTCGCGCACTACGGCAGCCAGGACAAGGCCCTGGTGAAGCTCGGGGAGGCCGCGCGGGCCCTGCACATCGAGGTCAACCCGCGCTACGGCCGCTGGGACGAGAAGCAGATCCTGCTCGGCGACCAGCAGACCCCGTGGATCACCCGGAAGACGATGCCCGAGCAGGCGGCCCCCGCCGGGGCCTGACGCGGGCGGGCGGAGGTAGGTTCGGAGGGTGACCGACCACACCGCCGAACCCGCCCCCGAAGCCGCCGACGCCTCCGCCGAGGACGCCGGGCGGATCGTCCTGCTGACCGCCAGCCACCGGGTCGCCCCCGGTCTGCTGTCCTGGCCGGCCTGGCAGGCCCTGCACGCCGCGGACCGGGTGCTGTGCGCGGACCCGGGCCACCCGCAGCTTCCGTACCTGCGCGAAGCCGGGGTGGACGTGGCGCACGAGGCCCCCGACGCACACGCTCTCGTCGATGCCTGCGCCGGGGGCCGCACCATCGTGGTGATCCCGGCCGGCGAGGGCGACCGGCGGCTCACCGACGGCCTGGCCCGGCTGGCCGGCTCGGGCCGGGTGTCCATGCCGGACCTGGAGCTGCTGCCCGGCTCGTACGACCTGCCGGGGGCGCGGCTGCTCGACCTGGTGCAGGTGATGGACCGGGTCCGCCGCGACTGCCCGTGGACCTCCCGGCAGACCCACGAGGGGCTGGTGAAGTACGCCATCGAGGAGGCGTACGAGCTGGTCGAGGCGATCGAGGACGGCGACCGGGAGGCGCTGCGCGAGGAGCTCGGCGACGTCCTGCTCCAGGTGGTCTTCCACGCGCGGATCGCGGAGGAGGGCGGCACGGAGGAGGACGCCGAGGACGGCGAGGACACGGAGGCGTTCTCCATCGACGACGTCGCGGGCGACCTCGTCGACAAGCTGATCCGCCGCCACCCCCATGTCTTCGGGGACGCGACGGCCGAGTCCCCGGAGGACGTCAGCGCCCACTGGCAGGCCACCAAGGCGGTCGAGAAGCAGCGGGATTCCGTCACCGACGGGATCCCGCTGGCCCAGCCCGGGCTCGCGCTCGCGGCGAAGCTGGCCGGCCGGGTCCGCGCGGGTGGGGTCCCCGTGGAGCTGCCCCGGGGCGAGGGCATCGGGTACGAGCTGCTGGAGCTGGCGGCGCGCGCCGAGGCGGAGGGGACGGACCCCGAGACGGCGCTGCGCGCGGCGGCCCGCGTCTACCGGGACGCGATCCGGGCCGCGGAGGGCGTCGGCGGCCAGGAGTAGTCCCCTTCTACTCGCGCGGGGCCCGGTCCGAGGGGTTGTGCCAGTGCGGGGCGGGGCGGTGCAGGAACCACTCGCCGAAGCCCAGCGGGCGGCCGTCGCGGGCGGTGCCGTGCAGGGGGACGGGGACCGTGTCGTGGAAGAGCCGGTCGGGGCGGGCCCCGAGCTCCTCCAGGAGGAGGGCGGTCTCCTCCATGAACACGGGCGGCCCGCTCAGGTAGACGTCCTGCTCGGGCCAGAGCGCCCGGTTGCCGAGGGCGGTCGCCAGCCGGGCGGTGGCCTGGTCGCGGTGCTGCCCGGGGGCGGGGGTGATGTAGGTGACGCCGAGCCAGCGGAAGGCGGCGGCGTACGCGTCGATCCACGGCCGGTCGTAGAGGTGCGCGGCGTCCCGGGCGGCCAGGAAGAGCCGTACGTCCTGATCGGGAGGGTGGTCCGCGAGTTCCTCCAGCATGGCCCGCACGGGCGCCCAGCCGGTGCCGGCGGCGATGAAGGTGACGGGCCGGTCGGCGCGGCGCAGGGTCAGCCGTCCGCCGGGGGCGCTGAGCCGCAGCGGTTCGCCGAGCTGGATCTCGCGGACCAGGGCGGTGCTGAGCCGGCCGCCCTCGATCCGGCTGACGTGCAGGTCGACGGTGTGGTCGGGGCGGGGGGCGTTGCCGAGGGAGTAGGTGCGCCAGGTGGTCGGCACCCGCTCGCTGCTCACGCTGACGTACTGGCCGGGCCGGTACGGGAGCGGGGAACGCGGGGCCAGCGTCAGCACGCCGATGTCCTGCCCGTACTGGAGGTGGCGGACGAGCTCGGCGTCCCACCAGGGCGGGTCCTCGCTCGCGGCGGCGCCGGCCACCATGGCGTCGGCCATCACCTGGTAGGCCTCGCTCCAGGCCTTCTCGACCTCGGGGGTCCAGGCGGCGCCGGAGGTGGCGGCGAGGGCGGCGAGCAGGCTGGTGCCGACGGCCGCGTAGTGCTCGGGGCCGACGAGGAACTTGCGGTGGTCGCGGCCGAGGTCGCGGAGATAGGGGAGGAGGGTCTCGTCCTCCAGGCGGGAGACGACGTGGGTGAGCGCGGCGAAGAGCCGGTCGCGCTGGCGCTCCATGTCCCGGGAGGAGTCCGGGAACAGCCGGCGGATGCCGGGGTTGTGCCAGAAGAGGTGGGAGTAGAAGAACTTGACCGCGTGCTCGGCCCGTCTCTCCACCACCGCGAAGCTGCTTTTCAAGATCCTCACATCCACAGAACCGAAAGTAGGAATGTCCGACAAGACGCCGTCAAGTGAAGGGCGATCTACGGACAGCCGCGACGAACCACCCATAGCGGATGGCCGGTAGCGAGCCGGGATACCGTCGACGGGTGCACGAGCAGACCCCGGACACCCCGCCCGCCCCCTCCGTCCCCCCGGCGCCGACCCTCTTCGACTGGGAGTTCGCCACCGACCCCTACTCCGCCTACGCCTGGCTGCGCGAGCACTCCCCGGTGCACCGCGCCACGCTCCCCAGCGGGGTGGAGGCCTGGCTGGTCACCCGGTACGCCGACGCCCGTCAGGCCCTCGCCGACCAGCGGCTGAGCAAGAACCCGGCGCACCACGCCGAGCCGGCGCACGCCAAGGGCAAGACCGGGATCCCCGGGGAGCGCAAGGCGGAGCTGATGACCCACCTGCTCAACATCGACCCGCCGGACCACACCCGGCTGCGCCGGCTGGTGTCGAAGGCCTTCACCCCGCGCCGCGTCGCCGAGTTCACCCCGCGCGTGCAGGAACTGACCGACCACCTCATCGACAAGATCGTCGAAAAGGCCGGGGCCGCGGGCAAGGGGGAGGCGGACCTCATCCACGAGTTCGCGTTCCCGCTCCCCATCTACGCCATTTGCGAGATGCTCGGCGTACCGCGCGAGGACCAGGACGACTTCCGCGACTGGGCCGGGATGATGATCCGCCACGGCGGCGGTCCGCGCGGCGGGGTCGCCCGCTCGGTGAAGCGGATGCGCACCTATCTCGGGGAACTGATCCACCGCAAGCGGGACGATCTGGGCAATGACCTCATCTCCGACCTGATCCGGGCGAGCGACCACGGAGACCACCTGACGGAGGCCGAGGCGACCGCCATGGCCTTCATCCTCCTGTTCGCCGGATTCGAGACCACCGTCAACCTCATCGGCAACGGCGTCCACTCCCTCTTCATGAACCCCGGCCAGCGCGCCCGCCTCCAGGCCTCCCTCGCGGCGGGCGAGAGCGCACTGCTGGAGACCGGGATCGAGGAGCTGCTGCGCTACGACGGTCCGGTGGAGCTGGCCACCTGGCGGTTCGCCACCCGGCCGCTGACCCTGGGCGGGCAGGACATCGCCGTCGGCGACCCCGTGCTCGTGGTCCTCGCGGCGGCCGACCGCGACCCCGCGCGCTTCGCCGACCCGGACACCCTCGACCTCTCCCGGAGTGACAATCAGCACCTCGGATACGGCCACGGGATCCACTACTGCCTCGGCGCCCCGCTCGCCCGGCTGGAGGGCCAGACGGCGCTCGCGACTTTGCTGAAGCGTCTGCCGGATCTGGAACTTGCCGTTCCCCCAACGGACCTGCGCTGGCGCGGCGGACTCATCATGCGGGGCCTGCGCACCCTCCCCGTCCGCTTCACAGTCCCGAACGACTGAGGCGCGGGCGAAGCCCGGCGGGGCCGCGGAACTGACCGGAATTCAGTACTCGGCCGAACTTGTGACATCCGTTCGAAGGCGGCTAGGTTCTGCCGTTACCCCGCCGTTATGCGAAAGGTGCAGCCTCATGCTTCCCGGGAACGGCCGCCACAGACGCCCCCGTCAGGTCCCCGCCATCGTCGTCACCGCCGGAGTCACCGGCTCAGCGCTGGCCCTGCCGCTACTCGCCGCCACCAGCGCGAGCGCGGCCGACACCGCGACGTGGGACAAGGTCGCCGACTGCGAGAGCGGCGGCACGTGGAGTGCCAACTTCGGCAGCGGAGCCTACGGCGGACTCCAGTTCACCCTGGAGCAGTGGAAGAGCGCGGGCGGACTGGAGTACGCCGAGCGCCCCGACCTCGCGAGCCGCTCCCAGCAGATCGCGGTCGCCGAGCGGGTGCTGGCGTCGCAGGGCCCCGAGGCGTGGCCGCTGTGCTCGGCCTCCGCCGGGCTGTCCAAGCAGGGGCCGAAGGCCGACGTGGACGCCGGCGACGCCAAGCCGCGGGACGCGGCCCCCGTCCAGACCCGGCCCGACGACTTCGTGCCCGTCCAGGGCTCCGGCCCGGCCTCCACGGACTTCGGGGCCCCGACCCCGGCGCCGGGCGCCGCGAACGGACTGCCGAACTTCCCGCTGGGGCCCTCCAGCGGACTGCCCGTCATGCCGGACCCGGACTACAGCGTGCCGCCCACGCCGACCACCGGCCCCACCGTCCCGCCCACCACCCCGTCGAACCCGGGCAACCAGGGCAACCAGGGCAACCAGAACGGTCAGGGCAACCAGGGCAACTCCAACAACCAGGCCAACCCGGCCAACCCGGCCAACCCGGTGGCACCGGGCACCCCGACCGCCCCCGCCGACCCGACGGCCCCCGCCACCCCCGGTGCCACGCCCTCCACTTCGCCCACTCCCGCCACGGGCGCGACCGAGGGCAACGGGAAGCACCGCGGCCCCGCGGCCGCGGAGGCGCAGACAACCCCTGGCGCGGCGTCAGCCGCCGCCGTGAAGCCCACCTACACGGTGAAGGCGGGCGACAGCCTGTCCGCCATCGCGGACGCCAACGGGGTCAAGGGCGGCTGGGACGCCCTCTACAAGGCCAACGAGCAGGTCATCGGTACGAACGCGGACCTCATCAAGCCCGGCCAGAACCTGGATCTAACCAAGAAATAGGGGTAGTTCGGGCGCCCTATTAGAGGCTGAATGTCCGTTATCGGCAAGTGAGACATGCATCTCTTCCGGACAACTGGCGTGTCTCGTTCCGGAACTTCCGCAAACCCCGCTCCGACCTGCGCAAACGTGCTCTTGAGGAACGCAAGTAGGCCGGTTTCTCCCCAAAATCACACGTTGAACATCGGGGAGGGACCTGTCTACCTTCTGAGTCGCCCGTCACCGCGGGCTCCTTCGACCGCATCGCCGAATCCTGCCGGCGGCCGGGGGGAACAGTCGTCGCGCAAGCGCCGTTGGCAGGAGCGGGGGAACCAAGGTAGGCGCCGGGAAAGGCCGTTGAGAGACGGCCCACGTACCGGCTAGGGGTGAAGACGCGCAACAGCGCGGCCGGGCAACTCATCCGCCCGAACCCGACAGCTCACCTCGAAGGCGTCGGTGAGGAGAATCTCCATGCTGCTTTCCGGCAAGGGCAAGCACCGCCGCGGCTCCAAGGCCGTCCGCATCGTCACGCTCGCCGGTGTCGCCGGTGTCGCGGTCGCCGCCCCGCTGATGGCCGCCGGCTCCGCCAGCGCCGCCACCGTGTCCGAGTGGGACAAGGTCGCCGCGTGCGAGTCCGGTGGCAACTGGTCCATCAACACCGGCAACGGTTACTACGGCGGCCTCCAGTTCTCCGCCTCCACGTGGGCCGCGTACGGCGGCAAGGCGTACGCCTCGCAGGCCAACCAGGCCAGCAAGTCCCAGCAGATAGCCATCGCCGAGAAGGTCCTCAAGGGCCAGGGCAAGGGCGCCTGGCCGTCCTGCGGCGTCGGCCTGTCCAACTCCGCCTACAACGGCGGCGGCTCGACCTCCACCCCGGCCAAGCCGAAGCCGGAGACCAAGCCGGCCCCGGCCAAGCCCGCCCCGGCGAAGCCCTCCACCCCGAAGGCCGACACCGAGACCAAGAGCACCGGCTCCGGCTCGGGCAACTGGACCCCGTCCAAGCCCGCCCCGTCGAAGCCGTCCGCGCCGAAGACCGGTACCCCGGCGACCGGCAACGGCTCGTACACGGTCAAGGAGGGCGACACCCTCGGCACCATCGCCGAGGCCAACGGCGTCAAGGGCGGCTGGGAGAAGCTGTTCGAGCTGAACAAGGACACCGTCCAGGACGCCGACCTGATCTTCCCGGGCCAGAAGCTGAAGCTCAGCTGAATTCCCGCGTAACACCGGCACGGCCCGTGGCATCGACGCCCGGCGCGCACCCCCGCGCGCCGGGCGTTCGGCATGTCCGGGCCGACTTTTCCAGGGCTCTATGTCCTGGAAGACGGGTATTCGGACCCTTTTTCGTCCCAGGACCCGGGCGGTCGGCTGGCCGACCGCCCGGAGCCGGTTAGGCTCTAGTCGGCGAGGCCGTCCCAGGCCCCACGCCACCGCACACCCAGCGTCACATCCCAGAAGGAGATGCTCGTGCCGTCCATCGACGTCGTCGTAGCCCGGGAAATCCTGGACTCCCGAGGCAACCCCACGGTCGAGGTCGAGGTGGGCCTCGACGACGGCAGCACCGGCCGTGCTGCCGTTCCGTCCGGCGCCTCCACCGGTGCCTTCGAGGCCATCGAGCTCCGTGACGGTGACCCCAACCGTTACATGGGCAAGGGCGTCGAGAAGGCCGTCCTCGCGGTCATCGAGCAGATCGGCCCGGAGCTCGTCGGCTACGACGCCACCGAGCAGCGCCTGATCGACCAGGCCATGTTCGACCTCGACGCCACCGACAACAAGGGCTCGCTCGGCGCCAACGCCATCCTCGGCGTCTCCCTCGCCGTCGCGCACGCCGCGTCCGAGGCCTCGGACCTGCCGCTCTTCCGCTACCTCGGCGGCCCGAACGCGCACCTGCTGCCCGTTCCGATGATGAACATCCTCAACGGCGGGTCGCACGCCGACTCCAACGTGGACATCCAGGAGTTCATGATCGCCCCGATCGGCGCGGAGTCCTTCTCCGAGGCGCTGCGCTGGGGTGCCGAGGTCTACCACACCCTCAAGAAGGTCCTGCACACCAAGGGCCTCTCCACCGGCCTCGGCGACGAGGGCGGCTTCGCCCCGAACCTGGAGTCCAACCGCGCCGCGCTCGACCTCATCATCGAGGCCATCAAGCAGGCCGGCTACACCCCGGGCAAGGACATCGCGCTCGCGCTCGACGTCGCCGCGTCCGAGTTCTACAAGGACGGCAAGTACGAGTTCGAGGGCCAGTCCCGCTCGGCCGCCGAGATGACCGACTACTACGCCGAGCTTGTCGAGGCGTACCCGCTCGTCTCCATCGAGGACCCGCTGTTCGAGGACGACTGGGCCGGCTGGAAGACCATCACCGACCGCCTGGGCTCCAAGGTCCAGATCGTCGGCGACGACCTCTTCGTCACCAACCCCGAGCGCCTGGCCCGCGGTATCGAGGAGGGCTCCGCGAACGCCCTGCTCGTGAAGGTGAACCAGATCGGTTCCCTGACCGAGACCCTCGACGCCGTCGAGATGGCCCAGCGCAACGGCTTCAAGTGCATGATGTCCCACCGCTCCGGTGAGACCGAGGACGTCACCATCGCCGACCTCGCCGTCGCGGTGAACTGCGGTCAGATCAAGACCGGCGCCCCGGCCCGCTCGGACCGCGTCGCCAAGTACAACCAGCTGCTGCGCATCGAGGAGATCCTCGACGACGCCGCCGTGTACGCGGGCCGCAGCGCCTTCCCGCGCTTCAAGGGCTGAGTCCTCGCCTAGCCTCCCTACGTCCCCGCACTCGGTCCCGTACCGTGTGCGGGGACGTATTGCGTAGCGCGCACAAGGGGAGGCGGATCAATGGCCGGGAACCGGGATCGGTTCTCCACCTTCTCCACGGCGACCAGGCTCCGGCAGCTCGGCGAGCGGACCGCGGCCCACGTCTACCGCTCGCAGTCCCGCCGGCAGGTGCGCCGCAGCCGGCTCACCGGCCGGGCGGCGCTGCTGGTGCTCGTCCTCTGTACGCTGGTCGTCGCCCTCGCGTACCCGATGCGCCAGTACGTCTCCCAGCGCTCGGAGATCGCGGACCAGCAGCGGGCCGCCGCCACCGCGCGCAAGCGCCTCGAACAGCTTCGCGACGAGAAGGCGCGCTGGCAGGACCCCGCCTACGCGGAGCAGCAGGCGCGCAGGCACCTGCACTTCGTGCGCCCGGGGGAGATCGGCTACATCATGACCGACCCCGGAGCCGCGGCCGCGGAACACCGCCGCGGCGGCCAGGGCGGATCCGACCGCCCCTGGTACTCCAACGTCTGGGACGGCGTCGACAAGGCCGACCGCCCCGGCGACTGAACCACCCCTCACGACCGTCACGTACGACCGAACGAAGAGACTTCCTCCAGGCATGCAGACGCCCCCGCCCCAGACCGACCGGACCGAGCCGACCGACGCCGACATCGAGGCGTTCCAGCAGCAGCTCGGCCGCCCGCCGCGCGGGCTGCGCGCCATCGCGCACCGCTGCCCCTGCGGCCAGCCGGACGTCGTCGAGACGGCCCCGCGCCTCCCCGACGGCACCCCCTTCCCCACGCTGTACTACCTCACCTGCCCGCGCGCGGCCTCCGCGATCGGCACGCTGGAGGCCAACGGCGTGATGAAGGAGATGCAGGCCCGCCTCGCCGAGGACCCGGAGCTCGCCGCCGCGTACCGCGCGGCGCACGAGGACTACATCCAGCGCCGCGACGCCATCGAGGTGCTCCAGGGCTTCCCGAGCGCCGGCGGCATGCCGGACCGGGTGAAGTGCCTGCACGTGCTCGTCGGCCACTCGCTGGCGGCCGGCCCCGGGGTGAACCCGTTCGGCGACGAGGCCCTGGCGATGCTGCCGGAGTGGTGGGCCAAGGGCCCCTGCGTCACCCCGTGCGGCGACCGGGCGAAGGAAGAGGAGCAGGGAGGGGAGTCCGCATGACGCGGGTCGCCGGCATCGACTGCGGTACCAACTCCATCCGCCTCCTCGTCGCCGACTGCGACCCGGCCACCGGGGAGCTGGTCGAGCTCGACCGCCGGATGACCATCGTCCGGCTCGGCCAGGGCGTGGACAGGACCGGCCGGCTGGCCCCGGAGGCGCTGGAGCGCACCTTCGCGGCCTGCCGCGAGTACGCCGCGGTGATCAAGGAGCTGGGCGCCGAGCGGGTCCGTTTCGTGGCCACCTCGGCCTCGCGCGACGCCGAGAACCGGGCGGACTTCGTCCGGGGCGTCCTGGACATCCTGGGCGTGGAGCCCGAGGTGATCTCCGGCGAGCAGGAGGCGGAGTTCTCCTTCACCGGCGCCACCAAGGAGCTCACCGGCCGCACCCACCTGGAGCGGCCCTTCCTGGTCGTGGACATCGGCGGCGGCTCGACGGAGTTCGTCGTCGGCGAGGACCACGTCCGGGCCGCCCGCTCGGTCGACGTGGGCTGCGTCCGCATGACCGAGCGCCACCTGGTGGTGGACGGCGAGGTCACCGACCCGCCGACGGCCGGGCAGGTCGACGCCATGCGCGCCGACATCGAAGCGGCCCTGGACCTGGCCGCCGAGACGGTCCCGCTGGACGAGGCGCGCACCCTGGTGGGCCTGGCGGGCTCGGTGACCACGGTCGCCGCGATCGCCCTGGGCCTGGAGGCGTACGAGTCCGAGCGGATCCACCACTCCCGGATCTCCTACGAGCAGGTCCGCGAGATCAGCGGGCGCATGCTGACGGCGACCCACGACGAGCGCTCGGCGATCCCGGTGATGCACCCGGGCCGGGTCGACGTGATCGGCGCCGGCGCCCTCGTCCTCCTCGCGATCATGGAGCGCGTCGGCGCCTCCGAGGTCGTGGTCTCGGAGCACGACATCCTGGACGGCATCGCCTGGTCCGTGGCCTGACCGGTCCGGCGGGGCGGGTGTACGAGGGGGCGTCCCTGCCGGGGCGCCCCCTCAAGCCGTCCGAGGGCGTTCCTGCGGCGGTCGTCGTCCGCGGCTGTGGCCGAATATCGCGTTCCACCCGATGAGTGGCTGGTGGGGCGGGGGAGCACGCCCGGGGCCAGGGCAGTGTGAGGGCTGTGCGCGGCTCACGGGAGGCCGAAAAGGCCCTCCTCCGAACGAGGTTCGTGAAGTTCTTCACAAGGAAAAAGGGCCCTCCAGGTCAACAAGAGGGTGGTTCGAGGGGTTCTCGGGGGTCGCAGGGCCGTTTCAGCACCTGTTTGTGCGATGCGCGGACGCTACGGGTTTCGTATCAGAGGTAAGGACGAAAGCCAGTGGTCCAGTCCGGTTGAGGCCTTGGAGGCCAGTTCAGCGCGGGTGAACAACGAATCCCGTTACACCGTGGTTCCCGTCGCGCGCCATGATCTGGGTCACGCGGGGCGCGCAGTGTAGCAGAGGTCTCCCAGCTCCTTGTGAAGGGGCTCACGAGCATCACCCCTTGGGGTGCTGGATACTCATCTCATGAGCACCACGGAGCGTCCCAGGATCCTCGTTGTAGGAGGTGGGTACGTAGGCCTGTACGCAGCCAAGCGCATCATGAAGAAGATGCGCTACGGCGAGGCGACCGTCACGGTCGTCGACCCGCGCTCGTACATGACCTACCAGCCCTTCCTCCCCGAAGTGGCCGCAGGCAGCATCTCGCCTCGGCACGTCGTCGTCCCGCTGCGACGCGTGCTGCCCAAGGCTGAGGTTCTCACCGGCCGGGTCACCAGCATCGACCAGGACCGCAAGGTCGCCGTCGTCACGCCGCTCGTCGGCGAGGCGTACGAGCTGCCCTTCGACTACCTGGTGATCGCGCTCGGCGCCGTCTCGCGCACCTTCCCGATCCCCGGCCTGGCCGAACAGGGCATCGGTATGAAGGGCGTCGAGGAGGGCATCGGTCTGCGCAACCACGTCCTCGAACAGCTCGACAAGGCGGAGTCCACGACGGACGAGAACGTCCGCCGCAAGGCCCTCACCTTCGTCTTCGTCGGCGGCGGCTTCGCCGGCGCCGAGACGATCGGCGAGGTCGAGGACATGGCCCGCGACGCCGCGAAGTACTACTCCACGATCAAGCGCGAGGACATGCGCTTCATCCTGGTCGACGCGGCCGACAAGATCCTTCCCGAGGTCGGGCCCAAGCTCGGCACCTGGGGCAAGGAGCACCTCGAGTCGCGCGGCATCGAGATCTACCTCAACACCTCCATGGACTCCTGCGTGGACGGCCACGTGGTGCTGAAGAACGGCCTTGAGGTCGACTCCAACACCATCGTGTGGACCGCGGGCGTCAAGCCGAACCCGGCGCTGGCCCGCTACGGCCTGCCGCTCGGCCCGCGCGGCCACGTGGACACCGCCCCGACCCTCCAGGTCCAGGGCACCGACTACATCTGGGCCGCCGGCGACAACGCCCAGGTCCCGGACGTCGCCTCCCGCAAGGCCGGCGTCGAGAACGCCTGGTGCCCGCCGAACGCCCAGCACGCGCTGCGCCAGGCCAAGGTCCTCGGCGACAACGTGGTCTCCGGCATGCGGGGCTTCCCGCAGAAGGAGTACGCGCACTCCAACAAGGGTGCGGTGGCGGGCCTCGGCCTCCACAAGGGCGTGGCGATGATCGTCATGGGCAAGATGAAGATCAAGCTCAAGGGCCGCCTCGCCTGGTACATGCACCGCGGCTACCACGGCATGGCCATGCCGACCTGGAACCGCAAGATCCGCGTCTTCGCGGACTGGACCCTCGGCATGTTCCTCAAGCGTGAGGTCGTCGCCCTCGGCGCCCTGGAGACCCCGCGCGAGGAGTTCTACGAGGCCGCCAAGCCGGCGCCGGCCCCGGCCGCCGCCGCTGCCCCGGCCGAGAAGGCCAAGGCCTCCTGACCCGGAGCACCGCACCGGTTCACTGAGCACGACCCCGAAGGGGCCGCCCGCCATCCGTGGTGCGGGCGGCCCCTCCGGCGTACCCGGGGCGCCGCCGCGCCCCCCGGCGCACGCCCGGTGGAGCGTTTGGTCAAAGGGTGCTCAAGGTGCGGTCCAGGGACGATTCGGCGGCGAATGGCCCCGAGCGGTTGTGGGTAGCCGGTTGGTCGGAACACCTGGAGGTGCCTCGATGACCGACGCCGCGCCGCGGCTGGCAGCCCTTGCCGAAACCCTGCTGGGCGCCCCCCTGCCCGTCCGCATACGTGCCTGGGACGGCAGCGAAGCCGGCCCCGCCGCCGGCCCCGCGCTGGTGCTCAACAACCGGCGCGCCCTGCGCCACATGCTGTGGAAGCCCGGCGAACTGGGGCTCGCCCGCGCCTGGGTGGCCGGGGACCTGACCGTCGACGGCGACCTGTTCGAGACGCTGGACAAGGTGGCCGGCCTGGTCTGGGAGCGCGAGCACGCCGCCGCGCCCGTCCCCGCCCGCCGCCCCCGCGCCGGCCTGGCCAAGCTCGCCGCCCTGCGCCCGCACC
>NZ_JBEZWL010000100.1:0-27172 GCF_040648015.1 Streptomyces sp. NPDC029216
CCGGTCACCGAGCATGGCGCGACGCACCGCCCCCCGTGGGGCGGACCAAGGGGGGTGGAGCGGTGGGAAGTCCCTTGTTACCGGGGCGGCGCGGGCGGGGGACGGCGCGTGAGGATCGGCCTGATCACCCCCGACCCCGGGCATCCGCTCCTGGCGGCCACCGCCGCGCTGCTCGCCGAGGGGCACGCGGTGGACGTGCTGCACCCCGGGGCGGGGGCCGCGGCGGCCGTCGGAGCCCCTGCCGACGTGTACCTGTTGAAGGCACGGACCCCGGAGGCGCTGGAACTGGCCCGGGCGCTGGAGGGCCGGGGCGCGCCGGTGCTGAACTCCGCCGCCGCCACCGAGCGCTGCCAGGACCGGACCGGGATGGCCGGACTGGCCCTCGGGGCCGGGCTCCCCTTCGCCGCCACCCGCACCTTCGGCTCCCTGGCGGAGCTGGAGTCCGCGCCGGGACTGCGGTGGCCGCTGGTGGTCAAGAGCCGGCACAGCCGCAAGGACGACCTGGTCGCCCGCCTCGACGGCCCCGGAAGGCTGCGGGAGCTGGCGCCGCGCTGGGCCGGGGAGCCCGTCGTCACGCAGGCGTTCGCGCCCAACAGCGGCTGGGACCACAAGCTGTGGGTGGTCGGGGACGAGGTCTTCTCCGGCCTGCGCCGCTCCGAACTCGCCGCCCCGGCGGACGCACCGGCCGGCGGCCCGGACCGGCTGCCCGACGGCTGGGCCGCACTGGCCCTGCGGGTCGGCGAGGTCTTCGGGCTGGACGTGTACGGGGTGGACGTCATCGCCACCGGCGACGGCGCCCCCCTCATCGTCGACGTCAACGCCTTCCCCGGGATCCGGGGCCAGGCCGGCGCCCCCGAGGCACTCGCGGCCCTCGCCCTGCGCCGGGCCGCCGCCTCCGCGTCCTGACCCTGTAGCCTGCGGGCCGGCCGACAGGAGGGCGAGCACATGCGTGCGGTGGTGTTCGAACGGTACGGGGAACTGCCGGAGGTACGGGAGGTGCCGGACCCGGCGCCCGCGCCCGGCGGGGTCGTGGTGCGCGTCGAGGCCACGGGGCTGTGCCGCAGCGACTGGCACGGGTGGATGGGCCACGACCCGGACGTCAGCCTGCCGCACGTGCCCGGGCACGAACTGGCCGGAGTGGTCGAGGCGGTGGGGCCGAGCGTGGTGAACTGGCGGGCCGGCGACCGGGTGACGGTGCCCTTCGTCTGCGCCTGCGGGAACTGCGCCGACTGTGCGGCCGGAGACCACCAGGTGTGCGCCCGGCAGACGCAGCCCGGGTTCACCCACTGGGGCTCCTTCGCCGAGTACGTGGCCCTGGACCACGCCGACGTGAACCTGGTGGCGGTGCCCGAGGAGCTGTCGTACGCGACCGCCGCGGCCCTGGGCTGCCGCTTCGCGACGGCGTTCCGGGCGGTGGTCGCCCAGGGCAGGGTAAAGGCGGGTGAATGGGTCGCCGTCCACGGCTGCGGCGGGGTCGGCCTGTCCGCCGTGATGATCGCCGCCGCCGCGGGGGCCCGGGTGGTCGCCGTCGACACGGCGCCGGCGGCGCTGGAGCTGGCCCGGGAGTTCGGGGCGGCGCACTGCGTGGACCCCGCTGCCGTCGGCCCCGGCGGGACGGCCGCGGCGGTGGCGGAGCTGACCGGCGGCGGCGCGCACCTCTCGCTGGACGCCCTGGGCTCCCCCGCGACCGCCGTCGCGTCGGTGGCCGGTCTGCGCCGGCGCGGCCGGCACGTCCAGGTCGGGCTGCTCCCGGCGGCCACCGGCCCGGCGGTACTGCCGCTGGACCGGGTCATCGGCTGGGAGCTGGAGGTCCTCGGCAGCCACGGGATGGCCGCCCACGCCTACCCCCCGATGCTGGAACTGGTCCGCTCCGGCGCTTTGCGCCCCGACCTCCTCGTCACCTCCACGATCCCACTGGACGCGGCCCCCGCGGCCCTGGCCGCAATGGGCACGGCGCCGGGGCGCGGGGTCACGGTGATCCTGCCCCGGACCTAGGGGGTGTTCGGCGCCCCGGGCCCGGCCATGATCCGCCGGACACCCCCTGGACCGGGCGCGGGGTCACGTGATCCTGCCCCGGGCCTGGACGGAGACCCGGGGCAGGAGTTCGGCGGCCGGGGTTCAGCCGGCGAGGAGGGTGAGGGTGTCGATCACGCGGTTCGAGAAGCCCCACTCGTTGTCGTACCAGGCGACCACCTTGATGTGGCGGCCGTCGACGCGGGTGAGCTCCGAGTCGAAGATCGACGAGGCGGGGTTGCCCGTGATGTCGGAGGAGACGAGCGGGTCCTCCGAGTATTCGAGCACCCCGGCCAGCGGGCCCTCGGCGGCGGCCCGGTAGGCCGCCAGCACCTCGTCGCGGGTCACGTCGCGGGCCACCACCGTGTTGAGTTCGACGATCGAGCCCACCGGGACCGGTACGCGGATCGAGTCGCCCGACAGCTTGCCGTCGAGGTTCGGCAGCACCAGGCCGATCGCCTTGGCGGCGCCGGTCGTGGTCGGCACGATGTTGACGGCGGCGGCGCGGGCGCGGCGGGGGTCGCGGTGCGGACCGTCCTGGAGCGCCTGCTCCTGGGTGTAGGCGTGGACCGTCGTCATGAAACCGTGCTCGATGCCAGCCAGTTCGTCGAGGACGGCGGCGAGCGGAGCGAGCGCGTTCGTGGTGCAGGAGGCGTTCGAGACGATCGTGTGCAGCTCCGGGTCGTACGCACCGGTGTTGACGCCGTACGCGAGCGTCACGTCCGCGCCGTCCGACGGGGCGCTGACGAGCACCTTCCTCGCGCCCGCCTTGACGTGGGCGCGGGCGGCCTCCGCGGAGGTGAAGCGGCCGGTCGCCTCCAGGACGATGTCGACGCCGAGTTCGGCCCAGGGCAGCTGCTCCGGCTCGCGCTCGGCGAGCACCGTGATGCGCCGGCCGTCGACCACGAGGGTGTTGCCGTCGACGGTCACCGGGCGGCCGAGCCGGCCGGCCGTCGAGTCGTACGCGAGCAGCCGCGCGAGGGTGGCCGGCTCCGTGAGGTCGTTGACGGCGACGACCTCCAGGTCGCTGTCGCGTTCGAGCAGCGCGCGCAGCACGTTGCGTCCGATGCGGCCGAATCCGTTGATGGCGATGCGAGTCATGAGCGGTTCCCCTTCTGTTCGCCCTCAGATTCGCGCCCGGCGGCCGCCCACGACAGTGGCGGGATTGCCATGGTTCGAAAGTATCTCGCCACCCGTGGCCGCGGCGGTGCTACTCGCCCCGGGTGAAGGTGCGCCGGTACTCGGTCGGGGTGGTGCCGAGGATCCGCTGGAAGTGCAGGCGCAGGTTCGCGCCGGTCCCCAGGCCCACGTCGGCGGCGATCTGCTCGACGCTCCGCTCAGAGCGTTCGAGCAGCTCACGGGCCACGTCGACCCGGGCCCGCATGATCCACTGCATCGGGGTGTACCCGGTGTCCTGCGCGAAGCGCCGCGAGAACGTACGGGGTGACACGGCCGCGTGCTCGGCGAGCGCTTCGAGGGTCAGGGGCTCGCCGAGCCGGTGCAGCGCCCACTCGCGGGTGGCGGCGAAGCGCTCCCCCAGCGGCTCGGGCACGCTGCGCGGGAGGTACTGCGCCTGCCCGCCGCTGCGGTACGGGGCCGCCACCAGGCGCCGGGCCGCGTGGTTCGCCGCGGCCACGCCGAGGTCGCGGCGCAGGATGTGCAGGCACAGGTCGATGCCCGAGGCGGCGCCGGCCGAGGTCAGGACGCTGCCCTCGTCGACGAACAGGACGTTCTCGTCGAGCCGGATGCGGGGGTGCTTGGCCACGAGCGCCCGCGCGTAGTGCCAGTGGGTGGTGGCCCGCTTGCCGTCGAGCAGACCCGTGGCGGCCAGCGCGAACGCGCCCGTCGAGATGGCGGCGAGCCGCGCGCCCCGCTCGTGGGCGGCGGTCAGTGCATCGACGACCTCCGGCGGCGGGTCCTCACGGTCGGGGAAGCGGTAGCCGGGGACGAAGACGATGTCGGCCCACGCGAGCGCCTCCAGCCCGTGGGTGACGTGGTACGACAGGCCGTCCCCGCCGGTGACCAGGCCCGGGGCCGCGCCGCAGACCCGCACCTCGTACGGCATGCTCGCCCGGCTGCTGAAGACCTGCGCGGGGATGCCGACGTCGAGGGGCTTCGCCCCTTCGAGGACGAGGACGGCGACACGGTGCGGGCGGGAAGGGGACACGTCGGAAGGGTACGCGGGCCCGGCCTGGCCCGAAGGGCGCGGGGCCTCAGCCGGAGTGCCGGCGGCGGGCGCGTCTGCGCAGGTGGAGGACGGCGGCCCCGAGCACCCCCAGGGCGGCCGCGAGCGTCGGGAGCCACGCCGGGACGCCGCCCACCGTGAGGATCTCGTTGCGGTACACGACCCGGCGGAACGCGGTGTCCGTGCGCGTCGCGCGCAGTTCGTGGTCGCCCTCGATGCGCGCGGGCTGCGGGAACCTCTGCTCGATCGCCGTGAGGAACACCGGCCCGTCCCCCGCCAGCTCGGCCAGGGCCCCCGTCGGTGTGACCGTCCCCGCGAAGGTCACCTCGGGCGCCGCCCCGCCGATCGCGGAAGCCGGCTCCATCCGGTGGGCGGCCAGGACGTACAGGCCGAGGGACTGCGGGGTGGCGGCCAGCCGGGACAGCCGCATCGGGTAGACGAGCCGGGTGCTGTCGAAGCGGATCCGCAGCGGGTCCAGCTCCCCGTACAGCCGCTTGCCCGCCTCGCGCGGGGCCAGGCGGACGGCGACGTACTCCCACTTCTGGTCGACGTACGGCTTCAGTTCGACGGCGAGCCGATCCGGCAGCACGAACCCGTTGGACTCCAGCCAGGTGCGCAGTGCCTCGGGGTCGGTGGCGGTCAGCCGGGCCACGTCGAAGTCACCGAGCTGCTCGCGTCCGACCACACCGACGGAAGTCCCGCCCCCGGGCGCCGGCGCGGCCGCGGTGTCCCCGGCCCCGGAGGAGAACGGCCAGTCGCCGCCGCGCGGCCAGAAGTACGTACGGGTCCTGCGCTCCGGCCGGGTGAGCCCGGCCAGTTCGGGGAAGAGCCCGGGGTTGCCGAGGCGTACCGTCGCCCGCCCGGGCACCGGCATGATCCAGGCGGCGCGGCGGGCGTCACCGCCCACGGTGAACCGCATCGCGATCTCCTCGGTCCGCCCGTCCCAGCGCACGACGGAGCTCTCCCGGTCGACGCCGATCCGGGACCCCCGGTCGGGGACCATCGCCCCGCAGCCGCACGCGTAGGCGGGGCTGATCAGGGACACGGTCTGGGTGGCCAGCAGGGCCAGGAGCAGCGCGACGATCCTTCTTCTCATCCACACGGGGGCTCAGACGCGGACGCCCGGGGTCCGGTTCCGCCGGGCCGGATCCCGGCCCGTCGTCCGGCCCTCGGACGGGTCGCTCGACCGCCCCCGGCGCCCGCTCCCATACTTGGGCCTCATGAGAGGGATGGACAAGGACACCGTGCGCAGCAGCCCACTGGTGCCCGCCGCCGTGGGGGCCGAGATCGCACGGCACGACTGGGCGTCCGTCGAGTGCGGCTGCGGCCGTTCGGCGGGGCATCTGGAGGACACCTTGTGGCACGCCGCCGAGGGGCATCCGGCGGCCTTCCACGCCCTGGAGGGGCACGTCTTCGCCCGCTCCAGGCTCTGGCCTCCCGCCCCGGCGGCCTGTGGGGTGCTGATGGCCGTCTGGTCGGCCGGCCCGCCCCGGCTGGCGACCCGCGAGGCCCTGCTGTGGACGCTGCTCGCGCTGCTGAACACGGAGGACGACGGGTCCCCGTACGAGGCGGGGCTCTACGGGCAGTGCGCCGCCTTCGTCCGGGCCGGCCTGCCGCAGCTGCGTGGCGGTCTGGCCGGCCGGCCCGGTTCGGTGTCGGCCGCCTACGCCGAGGGCATCGTCGGCATCATCGGGCTGTGCGCCTGAGGCTGCCCAGCAGCTCCGGGGTGACCTCCTCCAGGGAGGCCGCGAAGGTGCGCGCCGCCGAGTCCGGCACGCCGAGCAGCGAGGGCACCACCAGGACCGGGCAGCCCGCGGCCTCGGCGGAGGCCGCGCCGTCCGGGGAGTCCTCGACCGCGACGCACTCCCCCGGTGCCAGGCCCAGGCGTTCGGCGGCGGCGCGGTAGGGGTCGGGATGCGGCTTGGTGCGCACGGTGTCGTCGGCGGAGAGGGTGAAGGCGAAGGGGACGTGGGCCAGCGCGCCCCCGACCACCTGGTCGACGACCACCCGGGGCGAGGCGCTGACCAGCGCGAAGGGCACGCCCCGCGCCTCCAGGGCGGTCAGCAGCCGCTGGGCTCCGGGGCGGACCGGGGCGCCGGCCGCGACCCGGCGGAAGAAGCCCTCGGTGAGTTCTTCCGCGACCGGCCCGGTGTCCGCTCCCCCGGCGCCGGGGCCGCCGGTGACCCGTACGAGGTGGGCCGCGGTGTCGGCGACCGCGCGGCCGACGACCTCGGGGGCGTCGGCCGGGCCGAGCCGGTGGCCGAGGCGGGCCGCGACCTCCTCGGTGGTCTCCCACCACAGCACCTCGGTGTCCACGAGGGTGCCGTCCATGTCGAAGAGGACGGCGGCGAGTTCGCTCACGCGGCCCTCGCCACGACGAGCACGGGCCGCTCGGCCAGGCCGACGGTGGCCCGTGCGCCCGGCGTCAGGCCGCCCGCGTCCCGGGAGGGGACGTCGGCCTTGACCTTCGTGCCGTCGGCCAGGTCGAGGTGGAGGCGGGTGACGGCGCCGAAGAAGGAGGCCGAGGTCACGGTGGCGCCGCCCGCCGCGTCGGCGGCGACGGTGAGGTTCTCGGGCCGGACCAGCACCTCCACGTCGGACGTGTCGGGGACCGGGCCGTCGACGGGCAGCCGGGTACCGGCGACCTCGACCCGGCCCGAGCCGGCGAGCCGCCCCGGCAGCCGGTTCATGGTGCCGACGAACTCGGCGACGAAGGGCGTCGCGGGCCGCTCGTAGAGCTCGGCGGGGGCGGCGCACTGCTCCAGCTTCCCCGCGTTCAGGACGGCGACCCGGTCCGCCATGGACAGGGCCTCCTCCTGGTCGTGGGTGACGAACACGGTGGTGATGCCGAGGGAGAGCTGGAGGCGGCGGATCTCCTCGCGCAGGTTCGCCCGTACCTTCGCGTCCAGGGCGGACAGCGGCTCGTCGAGCAGCAGTACGCGCGGGCGCAGGGCCAGGGCGCGGGCGAGGGCGACGCGCTGCTGCTGGCCGCCGGACATCTGGTGCGGGTAGCGCTCGCCGTGGTCGGGCAGGCCGACCAGGTCCAGGAGTTCGGCGGCGCGTTCGCGGCGGCGGGCCGCCGGGACGCCCCGTACGCGCAGGCCGAAGGCGACGTTCTCGCGGGCGTTGAGGTTCGGGAAGAGGCTGTACGACTGGAAGACCATCCCGGCGTCGCGGCGGTTGGCCGGGACCCGGGTGATGTCCTCGCCGTCGACCAGGACCTCGCCGGAGTCGGGGTGTTCGAAGCCGGCGAGCACGCGCAGGGCGGTGGTCTTGCCGCAGCCCGACGGCCCGAGCAGGGCGAGGAGTTCGCCGGGCTCGACGGTCAGGTCGAGTCCGTCGAGGGCGGTGGTGGTGCCGAACGCGCGGCGCAGGCCGCGGAATTCGACGCGGGCGCCCCCGGTGGCGGCGGACCCGGCCGGCTTCCCGGCCGCGGTGAGGGTGGTGGGCATGGGGGTCAGGACTCCTTGCGGGAGGTGGCGGGGGCGGAGGCCGTCGTGGACGGCGCGGTTCCGGCCCGCGAGAGGACGAGCAGCAGCAGCCAGGTGATGAGGAGGCTGAGGATGGAGACGGCCACCGACATCCGGGCCTGGGCACCGGAGATGGAGACGATCCACACCGCGAAGGGCCGGAAGCCCAGCAGGGAGGCGATGGTGAACTCGCCGAGCACCAGCGCCAGGGTGAGGAAGGCCGCCCCCGCCAGGGAGGTCCGCAGGTTCGGCAGCAGCACCCGCCACACCACGTACGGCCAGCTCGCGCCGCAGCTGCGGGCGGCCTCGACCAGCGTCGGGACGTCCACGGCGCGCAGGCCCGCGTCGAGCGAGCGGTGGACGAAGGGCAGCGCCAGCACCGTGTAGGCGAGGACCAGGACGACGGGGAACCGCTCGTCCTGCACGGCGATGAAGGTCTGGTAGAGCGGGGTCCGCGAGAGGTGCTCGGGCCCCCAGCGGAGCACGGTGGTGATCCCGGTGACCAGGGCGATGGGCGGCACCACCAGCGGCAGCATGCACACCACCTCGACCACGGGCCGCAGCCTCGGCGAGCCGATCCGTACGGCGATCAGCGCGGGCACGGCCAGCAGCAGGGACAGGGCGATGGTGGCGGCGGCCAGGCCCAGGGAGAGCAGCAGGCTCTCGGTGAACCCCTCGGCGCCCAGCAGTTCGGTGTACGCCTCGAAGGTGACGCCCTGGCCGGGCACGTGCACGGTGAAGACGAAGGAGGCGAGGAGCGGGAGCAGGAAGTACGCCCCGGCGAGGGCGAGTACGGCGCCGCGCCAGATCCGGGGGCGGTGGCGGGCCGGCTTCCCGGCCCGGGCGGTGGCCTTCGCGGGGGCTTCGGCTTCGTCCGGCACGGCCCCGGGGACGGTCTCGGTGATCTCGGCGGGTCCGGTCATCGCAGCCATCGGGCGCTCCGTCGCTGGAGGGGCAGGTAGACCGCCATGACCAGGCCGGCGATCAGGATCATGTCGAGGCCGAGGGCGAGCGCCACGTTCTCCTGGCCGGTGAGCACGTTGCCGGAGAGGGCGTCCGCGATCTTCAGGGTGACCAGCGGTACGGAGCCCCCGACGAGGGCGGCTGCCGTCGCGTGGGCCGCGAAGGCGGTGCCGAAGAGCAGGACGAACCCGCCGAGCAGGGAGGGCGCGAGCACCGGCAGGCCGACGTGGCGCCAGAACTGCCGTCCGGTGGCCCCGTTGTTCTGGGCGGCCTCGCGCCACTGCGGGCGCAGCCCGTCCAGGGCGGGGACGGTCACCAGCACCATCAGCGGGACCAGGAAGTACAGGTAGACCACGGTGAGGCCGGTGAAGGAGTACAGGTCCCAGCCCAGGCCGGTGAGGTCGGCGAGCCGGGTGACCACCCCGGAGATGCCGGCGGTGGCGATGAACGCGAAGGCCAGCGGGACCCCGCCGAAGTTGGCGAGGACGCCCGAGGCGGTCAGGGCCGCCGAGCGCAGGGCGGTGGAGCGGGAGGTGACCAGCGCCTGGGCGACCAGGACGCCGAGCAGCGCGCCCAGCAGGGCGGTCAGGGCGGAGAGCTGGACGCTGCCGGACAGGGAGCCGAGGTAGGGGCCCTGGAGGGAGCGGGCCAGGTGCTCGCCGGTGACCCGGGTGGCGCCGGTGGCCGGGTCGGTGCGGGTGACCGCGCCGAAGGCGATGGCGCCGAGCGGGATGCCGAAGCAGAGCCCGGTGAAGACGAGGAGGGGGAGGGCGGCGAGCCAGGTGCGCGGGCCGCGCCGCCGGCGGCGGGGGGTGGTGCCGCCGGCGGTCCCCGTCGTGAGGGGGGTGGTGGGGGCGGACATCAGCTGAGGGCCTTGTCCCACTTCTCGGCGAGGACGGCCTTGGCCTTGTCGAGCTCGGTCGAGGCCGGGAAGGACGGGGTGCCCTGGACTTGGGGGAGCTTGGTGACGGCGTCCTTGTCGGCGGTGCCGTCCTGGGTCATGTTCGGGAGCAGCACGGGGCGGGCGTGGCCCTTGAGCCAGATGTTCTGGCCCTCGGTGCTGTAGAGGAACTCCATCCACAGGCGGGCGGCCGCCGGGTTGGGGGCCTCCTTGTTGATGGCCTGGGAGTAGAACTGGGCGTAGACGCCGTCGGCGGGGACGACGGTCTTCCAGTCGACGCCCTTGCCCTTGAACTGCTCGGCGTAGCCGGCGTTGAGGTAGTCCCAGTCGATCGAGATGGGGGTCTCGCCCTTCTCGACGGTGGCGGGGGTGGACTCGACGGGGATGAAGTTGCCGCTCCGCCGCAGCTGTCCGAAGAAGTCGATGCCGGGCTGGATGTCGGCGAAGGAGCCCTTGTTGGCGAGGGCGGCCGCGTAGACGCCGCCGAAGGCGGAGCCGGACTTGGTCGGGTTGCCGTTGAGGGCGACCTTGCCCTTGTACTCGGGCTTGAGCAGGTCGGCGAAGGTCTGCGGGCAGGTGGGGATCTTCGCGGCGTCGCAGCCGATGGAGACGTAGCCGCCGTAGTCGTTGTACCAGCGGGCGTCGGCGTCCTTCTGGGAGGCGGGGATCTTGTCCCAGGCGGTGACCTTGTAGGGGGCGAAGAGGTTCTCGCCGGCTCCGCTGCGGGCGAAGGCGATGCCCAGGTCGAGGACGTCGGGGGCGCGGTTCTGGCCCTTGCGGGACTTGACGGCGGCGATCTCGTCGGCGCTGGTGGCGTCCGGGTTCTCGCTGGAGACCTTGATCTTGGGGTACTTGGCCTGGAAGGCCTTGATCATCTCGCCGTAGTTCGCCCAGTCCGGCGGCAGGGCGATCACGTTGAGCCGACCCTCCTTCTCGGCGGCCGCGACGAGGGCGTCCATGCCGCCGAGGCCGGCCGCGGAGGTGGCGGTGGCCGGCTGGGCCCCGCCCTTGGCGTCACCGCCGGCGGCGGGCTGGTCGGGGGCGGCGCCGCACGCGCCGAGGGTGGCGAGGGCGGCGGCACTGAGCAGGACGGCCGCACCGCGACGGGCGGAGGAACGGAACACGGTCTCTCCCGGAGACGAAGGGGGGATCACTTGTCAGGCTTCACTTGTCTGAACAAGTTGGCCCCAGTTCGCCCGTGCCGGCTGTACGGGCGGTGAACGGCGCCTGGCCCCGGGGGCACGGCTCGACGACAACACGAGAATGACCGAAAGAAGTCGTGACATGACCCACTTGAATGATCATGAGTGGCGGTGCGGGAGGACCCGCACACGGCGAGCGGGGGGCGAACGGCATGGGCACGGTCCGGTATCTGGAGATCGCGGAGGAGCTGCGCCGGGCGATCCTGTCTGGCGCGTACCCGGTGGGCGCCCGGCTGCCTTCCGAGAGCGATCTGGCGGCCCGCTGGTCCGCCTCGCGCGGTACGGTCCGCCAGGCCGTGGCCACGCTGGCCGCCGAGGGGCTCGTCGGCTCCAGCCAGGGGGCCCGCAGGATCGTCCTGCGCCACGAGCGCCGGCACAGCTTCGGCGAGCTGAACAGCTTCGCGCAGTGGGCCGAGGGGGTCGGCCACGAGACCAGCAGCCGCTTCCTCTCACGGACCCGCCGGCCCGCGACGGCCGAGGAGGCCGAGCGCCTGGCGCTGGCCCCGGGCACGGAGGTCCTGGCCGTGCTGCGGCTGAGGCTGCTGGACGGGGAGCCCGCCATGGTGGAGCGGACCGCGTACGCCGACTGGGTCGCGGCGGCCGTGGAGGCCATGCCGGAGGACTGCCGCTCGGTCATGGACGGCCTGGCCACGGACTCCGGCATCACGGCCCACTACGGCGAGCACCTGATCGACGCGCTCCCCGCGGGCAGCGAGGACGCCCGCCTGCTGGGGATCCGGCGCGGCAGCCCGCTGCTGCGCCAGCGTCATGTCTCGGCCACCCGTACGGCCCGCCCGATCGAGTGGTCCGACGACCGGTACCGGGCCGGCAGCGTCACCTTCAGTGTGAGCAACTCTGCGGTAACCGCGCCGTTGGAGCGGCACCCGGGCGGCGGGGAGCACTGAGCGCCCGTCAGGCGACCGGCCGGCTGGCGGCCGCGTCGGCGACCGCGTCGGCCGCCGCCTCGTCGATCGCCTCGGGGAGCCAGTCCCGGGTGTGGGAGAAGGCGAAGCCGAGGCGGGTGGCGCGGCCGTTGTCCAGGGCGTAGGAGCGGTCGAAGGAGAAGGGGGAGGCCTCCTCCCCGGCACCGACGGTCCGGTACCGGGCCGGGCGCCCGAGCCGGCGGCCCACCAGGCCGGCCAGGGCGGTGACGGTGAGCGGGCCGTGCGAGGCCGCGTTGACCGGGCCCGTGAAGGTCCTGGCCGCGGCCCAGGCCAGGAAGGACGCGATCTCCCGGTGGTCGATGAAGGAGGTGGCGTACGGCGCCTCGTGCACGGCCACCGGCAGCCCGGCGGCGATCCGCCCGGCGTAGTGCGCCAGCCGTCCGGTGAACTCCTCCCGGCCGCCGCCCAGGACGTGCGCGGAGCGCACGCTCACGAAGGGGAACGCCGGATCGCGCAGGAACACCGCCTCGGCCCGCCGCTTCCCCTCGGCGTAGCCGGGAAGTCCCGGCGGCGGGTCCAGCGGGTCGAAGGCGCCCTCGGCCACCGGGCCGGCGGTCCCGGGCGCGGGCGGGGTGAGGAAGGTGGCCGGGTCGTACACCTCCATCGTCGAGGTCATCACGTACCGTCCGGCGCGGCCGCCGCCGAACACCCGGCGGGCGACCCCGGCCTGGTGCGGGGTGTAGCAGACCTGGTCGAGGACCACGTCGAAGGCGCGGGAGCCGAGGGCCGCGCGCAGCCCGTCCTCGTCGTCGCGGTCGGCGACCAGGTGGGCGGTGCCGGGGGGCGGGGTGGAGGAGCCGCGGTTGAGGACGGTGACCTCGCTGCCCGCGTCGCGCAGCAGGGTGACCAGGTGCTTGCCGAAGTAGCGGCTTCCGCCGATGACCAGAATCTTGTCCATGCCCCGACTCTGCCGTTGTAGGGTCTCCAGCAGAACTGATGACTTGCTGAACGGGTATGAAGGAAAACTGTTGATCGATGTGCACCGGCTGCGCGTCCTGCGGGCCGTGGCGGAACACGGCAGCTTCAACCGGGCCGCGACGACGCTGCGGATGACCCCCTCGGCGGTCTCGCAGCACATCGCCGCGTTGGAGCGGGGCCTCGGCCACCCGGTGGCCGAGCGCAGCACGCGCGGGGTCACGCTCACCGAGGCGGGCCGGATGCTGGCGGAGACGGCGGAGACGGTCACCGCCGAGCTGGACCGGGTCCGCGCGCGGATCGACCGGCTGGCCGCCGGCCGGCCCCGGCTGACGGTGGCCACCTTCACCAGCGGGGGCCGCCACCTGCTGCCGGGGGCCCTGTCCGCCTTCGTCACCGCCCATCCGGAGGTGGAGCTGACGGTCCTGGAGGCCGAGCCGGAGACCTCGCTGCCGATGGTCCGCTCCGGTGCGGCGGACCTGGCCCTGGCCTACCACTTCGACGGCCCGCTGCCCTCCGGGACCGGGCTGTCCTGGCTGCCGCTGCTGGAGGACCCGCTGTACGCGGTCCTGCCGGCCGGGCACCGGCTCGCCGAGCGGGCGGCGGTCGAGCCGGCCGAGCTGGCGGCCGACCGCTGGGTGCTGGGCTGCCTCAAGACGGAGGCCTTCCTGCGCCGGTACGCGGACCGGGCCGGGTTCGAGCTGCTGGTCGCCGCGTCCACCACCGACTACTTCTTCGCGCAGACCCTGGTCGGGGCGGGCGTCGGCGTGGCACTGGTCCCGCACATCGCCCTGGCCCCGCCCGCCGGAACGGCGGTGGTCCCCCTCGCCCCGCCCCGCCCGGCCCGCCACCTCGGCGTCGCCGCCCCCCTGCACGCCCCGCAGCCGTACGCGGCGGCCCTGGCGCAGGCCCTGCGCGCGACGGCGGCCCGGGACGCCGAACCGGGGACAACGGGCCCTGCCGCGTAGGAGCATGGACCCGGCCGGGGGCAGCGGCGGAGGGGGCCGGGGTGGGCGTCGAGTACGTGGTCGGAGAGGGCCGTCCGGCCCTGTGGCTGGTCTGCGCCTGCTATCTGGTGGTCGTCTACCTCACCAGCCGGGGGCTGATCGCGGCGCCCCGCTACCGCCTCCTCCAGGCGCGCCTGCACGGCTGCCGGGTCCGGGCCGAGGTGGTCGCCGCCACGGCCGCCGGGGGCGGGGCCGGGGGCCCCGTCAGGGCCGCCGCGCTGAAGGCGGTCACCGACCGGCTGGACCGGCTGGAACGCAACGGGCAGGTGGCCTGGCGCCTGCTGCCCCGGCGGTGGGTGATCGCCATACCGCTGTCGAAACTGGCCTCCGCCTGGCGCGTGTTGCACGAGGCCGAGTCCCAACTGCTGCGCCTGGAGGGCCCCGAGGAGATCGCCCTGCGCTCCCGGGCCCTGCGGCTGCGCCTCGGCGGCGACCGGGACCCGGCCGACGGGTCCCTCGCGGGGGAACTCGCCGCGCACGCCGGTGACCCGGCGGCCGAGCGGGCCGCGCTGATCGCCGTCACCGATCGGCTGGCCGAACGCGAGGACGACGCCTTCGAGCGCGAGTACGAGCTCCAGCGCATCGCCCTGTGGCTGGCCCTCACCGGCCTGGGCGCGGTGCTGTTGATCGGCCTGGCCCTCGACCACCGGCTCTCGCTCCTGCTCGGCGGCCTGGGCGGGTTCCTGTCCCCGCTGGTCGGCGTCATGCGCGCGCAGCGGCCCGCCTCCTGGGGGGTCCTCGTCCTGGCGCCGGTCGGCGGGGCCCTGGCGGCGCCCGGCGGACTGCTGCTCGTACGGATGCTCGCCGACCCCGAACTGAACCTGCTGGGGCAGGTGTTCCTCGACAACTCCTGGGGCTCCCCCGCCCGCCCCATCGCGCTGGCGATCGCCCTCCTCTTCGGCTTCTCGGGCACCCTGTTCTCCCGCCTCGCCCTCGCGGCCACCGGCCAGCTCATGCCCGCGGGCCGGGCGGCCGGACGCCCCGAGCGCGGCCACCGGCCGCCCATCGGCCCGTGACGGCCGCGGCGGGAGTGCCGGCCGGCGGAGACCGGTCGCGGGCCGGGGAGCCCCGCGGCTAGGTTCTGGCCTCATGCAAAGACGACCGCTCGCACTGGTACTCGACGTCCTGCTCATGCTGGTGGGTGCCCTGCTGGGGATCGCGACCAACTACGCCACCAACGTGGAGGGCGAGGTGCCGCTCCCGCTGCGGCTGCTGCGCCAGTGGTCGATACCCCTCGTCGGGATCGGGCTCCTCGCCCTGGTCGGCGGCCAGCTGTGGCTGCGCTGGCTGGAGCGTCGGCCGGTGGCCGTGCAGGTGGCGTGGACGGCCGGACAGCCCCCGTACCCCGGGCTGGAGG
The DNA here is from genome assembly GCF_040648015.1 of Streptomyces sp. NPDC029216. Classification (NCBI taxonomy): domain Bacteria; kingdom Bacillati; phylum Actinomycetota; class Actinomycetes; order Kitasatosporales; family Streptomycetaceae; genus Streptomyces; species Streptomyces sp. NPDC029216. Next base: position 14,958 of record NZ_JBEZWL010000100.1, read on the forward strand.
CCTTCGGGGAGGAGGACGCGGCCGTGTTCTTCGGGCGGGAACGGGAGACCGCCGCCCTCGTGGCCCGGCTGCACCCGGCGGCGCCCGCCCGGGCCCACCGGTTCGTGACCGTGGTCGGGCCCTCCGGTTCCGGCAAGTCCTCGCTGGTCCGGGCCGGGCTGCTGCCCGCACTGACCGGGCGCCGCTCGCGCTGGACGGCGTACCCGGCGATCACCCCCGGCACCGACCCGGTGGGCGCGCTGCGGCGGGCCCTGGACGGCGCCCCGGCGGACGGGCGGCCCCGGGTGCTGGTGGTGGACCAGCTGGAGGAGCTGCTGACGCTGTCGGGGCCGCGCGAGCGGGCCGCCTTCGCCGCGGCGGTACGGGAGGAGCTGGCACGGCAGCCGCGGCTGTGGCTGGTGGGCACCCTGCGCTCGGACTTCCTGACCGGGTTCCTGGAGGCCGAACTGGCCCCCCTCGTCAGGGATCCGGTGGTGATCGGCGCGCTGGAGCGGGAGGCGCTGCACGAGGTCGTGGCCCGGCCGGGCGCGGCCGCCGGGGTCTCCTTCGAGGCGGGCCTGGTGTCCCGGATCGTCGACGACTGCGGGGGCGGCGACGCCCTGCCGCTCCTCGCCTACACCCTCCAGGAGCTGTACCGGCTGGCGGGCGGACCCGGTTCGGTGATCGGGTACGGGCACTACCGTGAGGCCGGCGGGGTCGCGGGGGCGCTGGTCGGACAGGCCGACCGGATCCGCGCCGAGCTGCTGGGCCCCGGCGGGGACGGCGGCACCGCACCGGACCCGGTCGTGCGGATGCTGCTGCGGCTGGTCACCGTCCAGGGCGAGGAGCCCACCCGCCGGCGCGTCGCCCGGACCGAACTGACGCCCACGGAAAGGGAGATGGCCGACGCCTTCGTCGCGGGCCGGCTGCTGACCTCCGACGCCGGGGTCCTCGACCTGGCCCACGAGGCGCTGTTGCGCCGGTGGCCGCCCCTGCGGCGGGCCGTCGAGGAGCACGTCGAGCAGCTGAGGCGGCGCGGAGAGTGGGAACGCTGGGCGCAGGAATGGGAGTTCGCGGGCCGGGGCGAGGCCTTCCTGCTGACCGGGGAACGGCTGGCGGCGGCCCGTGCCTGGCAGGCGCAGGCCCCCGCCGGGCTGGAGGTGTCGGCGCTGGTCGCGGAGTACGTGGAGCGCAGCGCCCTGGCCGACGGCGCGGCCCGGGCGCGGACGGCGGACGCGGTGGCGGCCCGGGTGCTGGAGAGCCGCGAGCCGGAGACGGCCATCGCGGTCGCCCACGCGGCGGTCACCGAGTGGGCGCCGACCCCGGCCGCGCTCCAGGCGCTGCGCACGGCGCTGGACGGCTCCCTGCTGCGGGCGGTGCGCGGGGACTTCGGCGCGGAGGTGACCGGCGCGGCCTGGTCCCCCGACGGGTCGCGGCTCGCGGCCTGTTCGGCGGACGGACGGCTGCGGATCTGGCGGGCGGACGCCCTGGAGGAGGGCCCGGACGGGGGCCGGGGGGAGCCGGTGGTGCTCGACGTGCCGGGCGAGTGGCCCCGTACGGTGGCCTGGTCGCCCGACGGCGCCCTGCTGGCCTGCGCCACCCGGGACGCCCGGCTGACCGTCTGGGACTCCGCCTCCGGGCGTACGGTGGCCGCCCTGCGGCAGTCCGGCGCCGCGGGCGGGCCCCGCGGCGGGCTCGCCGCGCCGGCGTTCTCCCCGGACGGCCGCCGACTGGTGTCGGCCGGGGCGGGCGGGGAGCTGCGGCTGTGGGACACCGCCTCGTTCACCCCGGCCGGCGCCCTCCGGGCCCCTGCCGGGACGCTGGGGAGCGCGGCCTGGTCGCCCGACGGCAGCCGGATCGCCGCCGCCGGTTCGGACGGCGCCGTGTGGATCTGGCCGGCGGCCGGCGGCGGGCCCGTGCCGGCCGGAGCCGCGCACGCTGACGCGGTGACGGCCCTGGCCTGGTCGCCCGACGGCGCCCGGCTGGCCTACGCCTCCGCCGACCGTACGGTGGTGGTCCGGGACGCGGCCACGGGCCGGGCCGTGCGGGGCCTGTCGAGCATGGACCGGATCGACTGCCTGGCCTGGTCCCCGGACGGGGCCCGGCTCGCCGCCGGCGACCGGCACCGCAACGTCCGGATCTGGGACCTGGGCGCCGACGCCGCGGGCGACGGGGAGTCCTCGGCCCTGTGGCTCACCGGGCACCTGGACACGGTGCACGCGGTCTCCTGGTCGCCCGACGGGCGCCGGCTGGCCACCGCCTCGCGGGACCGGACCCTGGCCCTCTGGGACACGGCCGCGCCGCCGAACGTGCTGCGCGGGCACACCGATTCGGTGTGGCAGCTCTCCTGGTCGCCGGACGGGGGCCGGGTGGCCAGCGCCTCGGAGGACGGGACCGTACGGCTGTGGCGGGCCCCGGAGTTCGGGCCGCCGCGGGTGCTGGCGACGGGTCAGTGCGGGGACCTCGCCTGGTCGTCGGACGGGTCGCGGCTCGCGGTGGGCCGCCGGGACGGCAGGGCGGCGCTGTGGCTGCGCGACGGGACCCCCTCGGCCGAACTGCCGGACGGGCACGGGGCGGAGGTGTCGGCGGTGTGCTGGTCCCCGGACGGCACCCGGCTGGCGACGGCCGCGCGCGACGGCCTCGTCATCGTCCGGGACGTGGCCGGCGGGGAGCCTTCACGGGTGCTGCGCGGGCACGGGGACTGGGTCACGGGGGCCGACTGGTCGCCGGACGGCAGGCTGCTGGCGACCTGCGGAACGGACAGGACCGTGATCGTCTGGGACGCGGGGACGGGTGAGCGGCTGCGGACCCTGGAGGGGCACGGGGACCAGGTGTGGGAGGTGGCCTGGTCGCCGGACGGGCGCCGGCTGGCGACCGGGTCGCGGGACCGCACCGTCCGCCTGTGGGACTGGGACCCCGACGGGCCCGCCGGGGCCGCGGCCGCCGTGCTGACCGGGCACGACGACCGGGTCCAGTCCGTCGCCTGGTCCCCGGACGGCACCCGGCTGGCCTCCGTCTCCCGGGACCGGACGCTGCGGCTGTGGGACCCGGTGGCGGCCGGGCCCGTGGCCGTCGTCGGACTGCACGCCGACTGGATCAACGGGCTGGCCTGGTCCCCCGACGGCGGCCGGATCGCCACGTCCTCCCGCGACCGCACGGTCCGCCTGTGGACCCCCGCCGCCCCGGACTCCGCCGGGCCGCTGCTGCGGCTGGCGGCGGGACGCGTCCTGCACCCCCCGACCCCGGAACAGCGCCGCGCCCACCAGCTGCCGCCGCGGCAGCCGGCGCCACGGCCACGCGGGTGAAGTGCGCCCCGGCCCCGGTTCCCGGCCGGGCGGAGGTCCGTTGGAGAGGCGTGAACTCCCCCATAAACACGATGCACGGCCCCCTCATCCGGTCCTCGCTCGGCGGCGGGGTCCTCTCCGTCAGCCTGGCCGGAGAGTTCGACCACTACAGCTGCCTCCCCCTGCGGGCCCTCCTCGACGAGGGGGCCGCGCTCGGCGCCCGCCGCCTCGTCCTCGACGCGGCCCTCGTCACCTTCTGCGACTCCGCCCTGGCGCACGTCCTGGACCGGTGGGCCGGTGGCGGCCGCTCCTGGGAACTCGCCTCCGACTCGCGGCCGGTCCGGCTCCTGCTGGACCTCTGGGCCCGGGTGGGGCGGCGGCAGGGTGGCGGGGCTTCCTCCTGCGGACGCCGACCGGATGCGCAGGCGTGGGCGTCACTTCCGCGGTCCGGGTGTCGTTAGGGGCTCGGGGCTCATTCGGGGGACGAAGGGATGGCGTGAATGCGGCAGTTTCCGCTGGAGATGCACCATGTGGCGCCGGGGCGTCTGGTCGAGTGGCGTTTGCGCTCCACGACCGCTCCGGGCGCGGCGGACCGGAGGGCTTCGTTCAACCAGGACAAGCACTTCACCGTCGCCGAGGAGAGCCGGGCGGACGGCGACCGGGTCGCGTCCTGGGTGGCCGTCACCTTCGAGGTCGAGGGCCCGCTCGACGAACCGGTGCTGGCGCGGGCCCTGCTCGGCTTCGTCCAGCGGCACGAGGTGCTGCGGTGCGAGTTCCTGCGGCTGGCCGGGGAGGTGTCCTGCGCTCCCCTCCCGGCGGACGAACTCGCCCTGGTGGCCGAGGACGTGGCCGCGCACGGCTCGGCCGAGCGGCTGGGGGCGTTCCTCTCGGAGCGGTTCCAGCGGAGCATCGACACCCTGTCCTGGCCGCTGTTCGTGATGGGCGCGGTGGTGCGCCCCGACTCCGCGACCGTGTACCTGGCGTTCGACCACATCGTCTGCGACGGCATGTCGATGCCGGTCGTCGCCCACCAGGTGCTGACCTCCTACGAGGCCCTGCTGCGCGGCGAGGAGCCCGTGCTGCCGGCGGCGCCCAGCTATCTCGACTTCGCCGACGAGCAGCGCCGCCGCTACCTCTCCATCGGCGCCGACGACGAACGCCTGGGCTACTGGCGGTCGTTCATCGAGCGCAACGGGGAGTTCTTCCCCCGCTTCCCGCTGGACCTGGGCGTCGAACCGGGCCGGATGTACCCGATCGTGAACGAGGCCTCCTGGCTGCTTGACGCCGCCGAGGCCGAGGTCTTCGAGAAGGTGTGCCGGGAGGCCGGTGCGAAGCCGTTCATGGGTCTGCTGGCCTCCGTCGCCGTATGCCTGCGGGAGGCTGGCGGGCCGGGGGCGTACCGGGGGTTCATGCCGGTCAGCGAGCGCGGCCGGGAGACGTGGACCAACTCGGTGGGCTGGTTCGTCAACACCCTGCCGATCGAGTTCGACGCCTCCCCCGGCAAGGACTTCGCCCAGGTGGTGGCCGGGGTGCGGGAGGGGTTCCGGGAGATGATGCGGCACCTGGACGTGCCGTTCGTCAGGGCCTGGGAGCTGCTGGCCCCGGAGGAGTTCGCCCTGCGCTCCTGGCCGCACGCGGTGAACTTCTTCTCGTACATCGACATGCGCCGGTGCCCGGGCGCCGAGCGCCACGAGGAGTGGCGGCCGACCACGCACGTGTGGTCGGCGACGGGCAACGGGACGTGTTCGTGGTTCCAGCGGGACGCGGACGGGCTGCACATGAACTCCCTGTACGTGGACACCCCCGCCGCGCGGCGCACGATGGACGACTTCCAGGAGGCGCTGCGGCGGACGGTGCAGTGCGTCGCCCGCACGGGCGGCTTCCGCCGGCCGGTCGGGCTGACGTCCCCGCGGCGCCCCGAGCCCGACCGGCGGGCGCGGCAGGCCGGGGTCAGGGGCTGACGCCGGGGAGGGCGGCGGCTCGGCCCAGCAGCAGGTCCCGTTCGCGGGCGTTGCGGGTGAGGGAGGCCGCCCTCTCGAACTCGGCCCGGGCCTCCCGCCCGCGCCCGAGCCGCTCCAGCAGGTCCCCCCGTACGCTCGGCAGCAGGTGGTAGGAGCGCAGGGCGGGCTCCCGGGCGAGGGCGTCGACCAGCGGCAGGGCGGCCTCGGGGCCCTCGGCCATGGAGACGGCGACGGCCCGGTTGAGCTCCACCACCGGGGAGGGGAGCAGGCGGACGAGGCGTCCGTAGAGGGTGGCGATGGCCGTCCAGTCGGTGTCCTCGTAGCGGACGGCCGCCGCGTGGCAGCCGGCGATGGCGGCCTGCAGGGAGTAGGGGCCGGTGCCGGCGCGCCGGAGGGCGTCGACCCCGCGCCGGATGAGGAGCCGGTTCCAGCGGGACCGGTTCTGGTCGGCGAGCAGGACCGGTTCGCCGTCGGGGCCGGTGCGGGCGGCGGTGCGGGAGGCCTGGAACTCCAGCAGGGCCGCGAGCCCGTGCGCCTCGGGCTCGTCCGGCATCAGGGCGGCCAGCTGCCGGGCCAGGCGCAGGGCGTCCTCGCAGAGGGCGGGGCGGACGAGGTCGTCGCCGGCGGTGGCCGCGTAGCCCTCGTTGAAGATCAGGTAGATGACCTCCAGGACGGAGGCGAGGCGCTGCTCGCGGTCGTCGCCGTACGGGACCTCGAAGGGCACCCCGGCCTTGGCCAGGGTCCGTTTGGCGCGGACGACGCGCTGGGCGACGGTGGGCTCGGAGGACAGGAAGGCGCGGGCGATCTCCTGGGTGGTGAGCCCGCCCACGAGACGCAGGGTGAGGGCGATCCGGGCGTCGGTGGAGAGGACCGGATGGCAGGCGGTGAACACCAGCCGCAGCAGGTCGTCGTCGATGTCGTCCGGGTCGGCGGGCTCGTCGGGCGGCGGTACGTCCTCCAGGGCGCGGCCGACCTCGGCGAGCTTGCGGGCGTACGTCTCCTTGCGGCGTACGAGGTCGACGGCCCGGTGCCTGGCGGTGGCCATGAGCCAGGCGCCGGGCCGGTCGGGGATCCCGGAGGCGGGCCACTGTTCGAGGGCGGCCACCAGGGCGTCCTGGGCGAGTTCCTCGGCGATGCCGACGTCCCGCACGATGCGGGTGACGCCGGCGATGATCCGCGCGGACTCCATCCTGAACACCGTCTCGACCGCCCGGGCCGTGGTCACTGCCGTCACGGCCACCCATCAGAGCAGCCGTGGCCCGGCGGGGCAAACGCGGCGCGGGAGGGGGCCGGGGTCACCTCCCGCGGGCGGGGGTCACATCTCCTGGATCTCGCGGACCTCGGCGCCGACGTGCCAGGACGTCGGGTGGGTCTCCAGGAACCGCTTGGTCCACTCCAGGGCTTCGGCCTTGTCCTTGCACTGGAGGAGGGCGTACCCGCCGACGACCTCCTTGGTCTCGGTGAAGGGGCCGTCGGTGAAGCTGATCTTCCCTCCGGACCAGTCGAGGCGGGTGCCCTGGGCGGTGGGGAGCAGTCCGGCCGTGTCGAGCATGACCCCGGCCTTGGTGACCTCCTCCAGGAGGGCGCCCATGCGCTGCTCGAACTCCGGGGGGAAGTTCTCCGGGGGCAGGTCCTGCTCGTCGATGCGGATGAGCGTCAGGAAGCGCGGCATGGTGACTCCTCGGTCGGGAGGGCGGGGGCTTTCCCCGCCGCTCACCCCTGCGTCGAACGGGGAGGGCCCGGATCGACGGCTCCCGGAGAATTCTTCGAGGAATTTTCCGGACGGGCCACCGGACCGGCCGCCGGAGCTGCCGTCCGGCGCGCGCACCGCACCTGCGTCAGGAGCACCAGAAGAACATCGTGTCCTGGTTGCGGCGCCGGTCCTCGTCCGCCGAGGCCCATTCCTCGGCCTCGAAGCGGATCGCCTTGAGGAAGGCCTCGGCGGTCTCCCGGACCTCCGGGGCCACCCGGTCCAGCACGGCCTCGTGCGCGGCGACGAACTCGGCGGCCAGCCCGGTCGGGAAGGTCCCCATCCAGGGGGTGGTGTCCCCGGCGGAGGGCAGCCGCACCGGCGGGCCGGACATCAGGATCTGCGAGATGGCCAGCCGGGCCGGGACCCCGGCGCGGGACAGCTCCTCGTCGACCGTCCAGAGCCAGGACTGGCGCCGCCAGTCCCCGAGGTCGTGGGTGTCGGAGAAGTACGAGGAGATCAGGGCGTGCAGGGCGTAGTGGTAGCCGGAGCCCTCGCTCGCGCTGACGGTGCCGTCGAGGAGCTCCTCCAGGGCCCGGGCCACGGAGACGTCCAGGTCGATGCCCTGGCCGTGCAGGCGCGCGTCCACGGCCCGGCACTTCTCGCGGACGATGCCGAGCATCCGCTCCTGCTCGGGCGTGCGCTCCACGGCGGTGAGCAGCCGCATCGCTTCGCGCATGCTGCCGGTACTCATGACTAGGTGACCCACGGTCACTTCCTTCCCCAGGCGATGCTTCATGATCTCCGAACCGGGCCCTTCCGGCGAAACCGGCGGGCTGCGCACCTACCGGCTGTCCCCCGACCAGTCCCAGCGGTCCGGGTCCGCCGCGCGGCGGCGGTAGTGGGCGCGGCCGCCCGGGCCGTAGCGGCCTATCTCGGTGGGCAGGCGGGCTTCCTCGGCCAGCCGGCCGGGGCTCCAGCCGGTGACGTCGAGGAGCAGCCCGTCGAGGGGGCCGCCGACGAGCTCGCCGTAGGCGTGGCCGGGGCGCGGGCCCGGGTCGGGGTCGTCGTGGTCGGCGCCGTAGACCCTGCGGCGCGGCGTGCTGAGGTCCATGCGCCCAGGATCACAGGCACCACTGACAACGGGCCCGGCATGATCCGAAAGACACGGCCTAGGCTGGCGGTGAGCACAGGTACGAGCCGAGGAGAGCACCGCCCATGAGCCGTCGGGTACACCGGCCCCTGGAGGACCAGGAATTCGACTTCGTCGCCGGCATGGCGCAGGGGACCCCCGTGCTCGCCTACTTCACCGGCACCTGGCCGAAGGCCGTCGAGGCCTGCCGGGCGATGGACGCCGTCGTCGCGGAGCTGGCAGAGGAGTACGGCGCCCGGCTGACGGCCGTCCGCACGGACATCACCCGCTGCCCGGCCACCACCCGCCGCTACGGGGTGACGGGCGCCCCGACCGTGGTCCTGCTGCGTTCGGGCGAGGCAGTGGCGACCCATGCCGGGCCGATGACCCCGGCGCAGCTGCGGGGCCTGCTGGACGCGGCGGGGCTGTAGCGGTGGGTGAACTCGGGCAGGCTGGCCGAAAGTGACGTAGGTGGGATAGGTGCCTTAGGCATGTAATGGAGTCCGGCGAGACGGAACCATCCCTTGCGAGGTGTTGTTCTCCATGTCCGAATCCCTGTCCGAATCCCTGTCCGAGTCCCTGTCCGGGGCCGTCGCCGGCGCCACGCCCGACGCCCTTGCCTTCCCGCAGGACCGCACCTGCCCCTACCACCCGCCGGCCGCCTACCAGCCCCTGCGGGACGAGCGGCCGCTGACCCGGGTCACCCTCTTCGACGGCCGCTCCGTATGGGTGGTCACCGGCCACGCCGAGGCGCGGGCCCTGCTCGCCGACGGGCGGCTGTCCACCGACCGGATGAACGAGGCCTTCCCCATCCCCACCCGCCGGTTCCAGGGACTGCGCAGGGAGCGGACCGCGCTGCTCGGGGTGGACGATCCCGAGCACAACAGGCAGCGCCGGATGCTGATCCCGAGCTTCTCGGTCAAGCGGGCCGCGGCCCTGCGGCCGCGGATCCAGGAGACCGTGGACGGACTGATCGACGCGATGGTGGCCGGGGGCTCGCGGGCCGAGCTGGTCAGCGCGTTCGCGCTGCCGGTGCCGTCCATGGTGATCTGCGCGCTGCTCGGCGTCCCGTACGAGGACCACGAGTTCTTCGAGGCGCAGTCGCGGCGGCTGCTGCGCGGCCCCGGACTCGCCGACGTCGACGACGCCCGTACGCAGCTGCACGCCTACCTCAGGGCCCTGATCCTGCGCAAGCGCGCCGATCCGGCCGAGGGCCTGCTGGACGAGCTGATCGCGACCCGGCTGGAGAAGGGCGAGACCGACGTCGAGGAGCTCGTCTCGCTCGCGGCGATCCTGCTGATCGCCGGGCACGAGACCACCGCCAACATGATCTCCCTGGGCACCTTCACCCTGCTGCGGCACCCCGAGCAGCTGGCCGAGCTGCGGGCCGACCCCTCGCTGCTGTCGGGGGCCGTGGAGGAGCTGATGCGGTTCCTGTCCATCGCCGACGTGATGCTGCGGGTGGCCACGGAGGACATCGAGGTCGGCGGGGTCACGATCCGGCCGGACGACGGGGTGCTCTTCTCCACCTCCGTGGTCAACCGCGACGACGCCGTGTTCCAGGACCCCGACGTGCTGGACTGGCACCGGCCGGCCAACCGCCACCTGGCCTTCGGCTTCGGCATCCACCAGTGCCTGGGCCAGAACCTGGCCCGCGCCGAGATGGAGATCGCGCTGGGCACGCTCTTCGGCCGGCTGCCCGGGCTGCGCCTGGCCGCCGACCCCGGCACGATCCCGTTCAAGCCCGGGGACACCGTGCAGGGCATGATCGAACTGCCGGTGGCGTGGTGAGCCGCGTGCGGATCTCCGTGGACCGGGACGTCTGCATCGGCGCCGGACAGTGCGTGCTGGCCGCGCCCCAGGTCTTCACCCAGGACGACGAGGGGCTCAGCGAGGTGCTCCCCGGGCGCGAGGACGGCCACGGCAGTGCGATGGTCCGGGAGGCCGCCCGCGCCTGCCCGGTCTCCGCGATCACCGTGCGGGAGCGGTCCCAGGTGCGGGAGTGACGAGGCGGCCCCCGCCGGCAGGCCGGCGGGGGCCGCGGTCACGCACGGCGCGCGTGGAGAGGTGTCAGAGGGGCCGCACCATTTCCGCCTGGGGCCCCTTGGCCCCCTGGCTGACCTCGTACTCGACCTGGGCGTTCTCGTCCAGCGACTTGTAGCCCGTCCCCTGAATGGCGGAGAAGTGCACGAACACGTCGGGGCCGCCGCCGTCCTGCTGGATGAACCCGAACCCCTTTTCCGCGTTGAACCACTTCACGGTGCCAGTTGCCATCGGTACTGATCCTTACTCAACGTTCCGCTCGGGCCGCTGCGCGGCCGTCTCGATACTGCCCACCCGTCCCGCACGCCACACTCCGGGCGCAGCCAACCGGGGGCGTATCGAACATCCGGCCGAGGTCCCGGGCCCGCGGAACCGCCCCGGTGGCGGCCCGCTGGTAAAATGGGCGGAAGACTTCAGGCGCGGGGCGCTTTCGCCCGGTGCGGACGCGTACGACGAGCCGGGGACCGTACCGAGGGGTACGGACCCCGGCTCGTCGCCGTTCAGGACCCCGTTCCCCTCCGCGCTCTGTTCACCTCACGGAAGGTTCTGCATGAAGAACCCGTCAGCTCACGGGCGTTTCGGCATCAAGGCCGCGACGTCGGCAGGCTCCCGGCACAAGGGCGGGGCCGGCTCCGGCAAGGCCCCGCGGACCCTGGGACCGCAGGGCGAGTTCGCCATGCCGCGGACGGCCACCCCGGCCCTGCCCCCGGTGGCCTCGTTCGACGAACTGGGGCTGCCCCCCGAGCTGGTGAGGACCCTGGCGGACCAGGAGGTGCGGGAGCCGTTCCCGATCCAGGCGGCCACCCTGCCCAACTCCCTCGCGGGCCGCGACATCCTCGGCCGGGGCCGCACCGGCTCCGGCAAGACCCTGGCCTTCGGCCTGGCCCTGCTGGCCCGCACAGCCGGCCGGCAGGCGGACCCGAAGCGGCCGCTCGCGCTGGTCCTCGTACCGACGCGCGAGCTGGCGCAGCAGGTGACCGAGGCGCTGGCCCCGTACGCGCAGGCACTGCGGCTGCGCACGGCCACCGTCGTCGGCGGGCTGTCCATCGGCCGCCAGACCGGGGCGCTGCGCACCGGGGCCGAGATCGTGGTGGCCACCCCGGGCCGCCTGAGCGACCTGGTCAAGCGGCGTGACGTGCACCTGGAGCGGGTGCGGATCACGGTGCTGGACGAGGCGGACCAGATGTGCGACATGGGGTTCATGCCGCAGGTCACCGAGATCCTCGACCAGGTGCACCACGAGGGCCAGCACATGCTGTTCTCGGCCACCCTGGACCGCAACGTCGACCAGCTCGTGCGCCGCTACCTGAAGGACCCGGTCTCGCACTCCGTCGACCCGCAGTCGGCCTCGGTGGGCACGATGGACCACCACGTGCTGCACATCCACGCGGCGGACAAGGTCTCGGCGGCGACCGAGATCGCCGCGCGCGAGGGCCGGGTGATCATGTTCCTGGACACCAAGCACGGCGTCGACCAGTTCGTGAAGCACCTGCGGGCCATGGGCGTCCGGGCGGAGGGCCTGCACAGCGGGAAGTCCCAGCCGCAGCGCACGAAGACCCTCGGGCAGTTCAAGGACGGCCTGCTCACGGTACTGGTGGCGACCAACGTCGCCGCGCGCGGCATCCACATCGACGACCTCGACCTCGTGGTCAACGTGGACCCGCCGGCCGACAGCAAGGACTACCTGCACCGCGGCGGGCGCACCGCCCGCGCGGGCGAGTCCGGCAAGGTCGTCACCCTGGTCACCCCCAACCAGCGGCGCGACATGGTCCGCCTGATGGCCGACGCGAAGATCCGGCCCACCATCACGCAGGTGCGCTCGGGCGAGGCGGCGCTGAGCCGGATCACCGGCGCGCGCAAGCCCTCCGGGGTGCCGCTGTCCGGGGCCCTGCCGACCGACGCGAAGGGCCGGCCGAGCGGTACGGAGCTGGGCTTCCGCGGCCTCGGCACCCGTCCGGGCCGGTCCGGCAAGGGTAAGGAGTCCCGCCGGACGATCGAGGCGCGCCAGGCCGCCGAGGCCCGCCGCGCCGTTGTGGGAGCGGGTGGGGCGGGAGCCGTCCGGCAACCCGTTCAACTCCCTGGTGCAGCTGGAGTACGAGAACGGCATCCCGCGCAACCCGTTCATC
>NZ_JBEZWL010000101.1:0-26994 GCF_040648015.1 Streptomyces sp. NPDC029216
ACGCTGGCCCAGATCGAGCTGTTCACCAAGCCCGAGGAGTACCCGACCGACGTCTACGTGCTGCCCAAGCACCTGGACGAGAAGGTCGCCCGCCTTCACCTCGACGCGCTCGGCGTCAAGCTGACGACGCTGCGCCCGGAGCAGGCCGCCTACATCGGCGTCAAGGTCGAAGGCCCGTACAAGCCCGACCACTACCGCTACTGACCGGCCGGGGACACCGTGAACAGCACCGTGGAAACATCCCCGGACGGGGGCGCCGACGTGCGCGACCCGTGGCTCCCGGACCTGCTGCTGCGCACTGAACGGGACGCGCTGATCCCGCTGCTGCGCCGCACGCCGGAAGCATCCTTCGAGCTGCGCACCGCCTGCCCGGGATGGACCGCCCGACAGGTCCTCGCCCACTGCGGGGCCGCCCTCGTGCGGATCGTCGAGGGCCGGCTGGAGGAGGGGGTCTTCCTCCCCGCCGCCAACGCCGCCGACGTGGCCGAGCGCGCGGACTGGCCCGTCGGCCGGATCGTCGACGAGCTGGAACGCGGGTTCACCGAGGCCGGCCCGGCCATCGCCGCGGGTGACGGCACGCTGGACACGGTGGCCCTGGGGGAGTGGATCCACGCGGGCGACGTCCGCGAGGCCCTCGGGGAGCCGGGTGCGTACGCCGGGGACAGTCTCGCGCTCGCCCTGCCCCTGCTGCGCGTGGCCAGCCGCAGACGCGAAACGCCCCGGCTGATCGCCGACATCGACGGTCACACCGGAGCGCTGGTACTGGGCAACGAGGAGAGCGGCCGGCCCCCGGCCCGGTTCAGCGGCGACGCCGCGACGCTGATCCGCATCTACTCGGGCCGTCCGCTGGTCGCCACCCGCTACGAACTGGCGGGCGCGACCGAAGGGGAACTGCTCATCTACAGGTGAGCCAGGGGTGAGCCCGGGCGGGGACGCCACGCATCCGGCCCCGCCCGGGCAGCCCTCAGCCCTCGATCTTCACGACCTGGAAGGCCTCGGCCATCCGCCCCGGGGGCAGCCCCGCCGCCCGCGCGTGCTCGCCCAGCCACTCCCGCAGCAGCCCCGCCAGATCGTCGAAGTGGGCGGTCTGCGAGGTGTGGATGCGCAGCGCCTCGACCTTCCGGTCGAACACCGGGGTGACGTCGACGTACTGGTTCGGCGTCGGGCCGGTCATCAGCCACAGCTCGGGCACGATCCACGGCTCCAGTCCCTCCTCCTTGAGCAGGGACGGATGGGCGAAAGGGTTGCGCGCCTCGGGGTAGATCGCCCGCAGGGCGGCGTCGCCCACCGCGCGGTGGTCGGGGTGCAGGTCGGCTATGCGGTCCCAGTTGATCTCCGGGCTGGGGATGACGGCCCGCTGCGGACGGACCTCCCGGATCACCCGGCACAGGTCACGGCGCAGCTCCACGCTCGGCTCGACGTAACTGTCGGGGTAGCCGAGGAAGCGGACGTCGTCGACGCCGCTGCGCTTGGCCGAATGGACCTGCTCGGCCCGGCGGAGGTCGCCCATGGCCTGGCGGGGGAGGCGCTCGTCGTACCCGCCCGCGCCGCCGTCCGTGACGATGCAGTACGTCACGCGCTTCGTGCCCTGCGCGATCCACCGCATGACCGTCCCGCTGACGCAGAACTCGATGTCGTCCGGGTGCGCGGCCACGACCAGCAGGGATTCCGGTGCGCTGCGGTCAATGCGATTGGTCGCGAAGTGTTCCATGAGATCAGCCTGTTGGGCGTGGCCGTGGCCCGCAAGGCGGCCCCTTTGGCGTACTCGCGACATGTCGCCTGTACGCCACTCGAAGACTTCACCGCACCACATCGCTCAGGAACCACGCGCGCGTGGGAAGCGGAGGCGCCCGTCATGTGCAGGATCTTCGGCTCCCTCTCGGCCGCCCCCGCCCACCCCGACCCGGCCGAACTCGCCGCCGTCTCCGCCCGGCAGCGGCACGGCGGCCCCGACGAGCACCAGGTGCTGACCGGGCCCGGCTGGGCGCTCGGCTGCGACCGGCTCGCCGTCACCGACCCGCGCGGCGGCCGGCAGCCGTACCGGCTGGCCCACCTGCCGGGGATCACCGCCGTCCTCAACGGCGAGATCTACAACCACGCCGCGCTCCGGCGTGAACTCGCCGCCCGCGGGCACCGGTTCCCCGACCTGTGCGACGGCACCCTGCTGCCCGCGCTGTACGCCGAGTACGGGCCGGACTTCGCGCGGCGGCTCGACGGGATGTTCGCCGTCGCCGTCCTCGACGTCCGTGCGGACCCCCGGCTGGTCCTCGCCGTCGACCCGATGGGGATGAAGCCGCTCCACTACCACCAGGGCCCGGACGGGACGTTCCGCTTCGCCTCGGAGATCCCGGCGCTGCTGGCCTTCGACGGGGTGCGGACCGCCCCGCGCGAGGACAGCCTCGACACCGTCCTGTGCCTGCGCACCCCGGTCTCCGCCCGGACCGCACTGGAGGGGATCGGGCTCCTGCCACCGGGCGCGACCGCCCTCGTACGGCCCGGGGAGGCGCCCGTCGTACGCCGCCGGCCCCCCGGCGGGGGGGCATCCGGGACGGCCGGCGAGGACGCCCAGGACCTGCTGCGCCGCGAGGTGCGGCGCCTCGCGCGGGCCGACGTACCGGTGTGCGTCCTCACCAGCGGCGGGCTCGCCTCCGGCCTGGTCACGGCGCTGGCCGCCGAGTACGCCCGGGAGACCGGAGCACCCGCCCCGCACTCCTTCCACCTCGCCCTGCGCGGCCGGTGGCCCGGAGCCGAGCACAGCCGGGCCCGCCGGGTCGCCCGGCACACCCGCACCGTCCACCGCGAAGTCGCCCTGGACCCGGCCGAACTGCCCTCGCTGCTGACCCGGACCACCCGCCACCTGGGACAACCGGACGCCGACCCCGCCGCCCCTGCCGCCTACGCCCTCTTCCGGGCCGTCCGGGAAGCCGGCTACACCGTCGCCCTCACCGGGGACGGCGCCGACGAGCTGTTCGGTGCGCCCGCCCGGCTGCACACCGCCGCCCCGTCGCCCTCAGGTGCCGACTGGGCCGCCGCCTACACCGACGCCCTGGGCGCCGCGCCCCGGCTGCTGCGCGAGTGGCTGTACACGCCCGACTACCGGGCCTTCGTCGCGGACGGGGGATCGGCCGCCGACCGCGTCGAGCGGGAACTGCGCTCCCATCCGGACGGCGACCGGCGGGCCGCCGTCACCGCCTTCGAGGCCCGGTGGCGGCTGCCCGCCGGCCCCCTGCGCCGGGCCGACCACCTGGGCATGGCCTGGGCGGTCGAGGCCAGGATGCCGTTCTGCCGGCCCTCCGTCGCCGCGCACGCCCGCGCCCTCGTGCCCGCCGTGCCCGCCGCGCACCCGCCGGCCGCCGGAGCGGACCGGCCGGCCCTGTACGAGGCGGGGCGCGAGCTGCTGCCCAAGGCCGTGGCGCAGCGCGCCCGGCAGCCGTTCACCCTGCCCGTCGCCACCCTGATCGCCCCCGGCGGCCCGCTCCTGGACCCCGTACGCGAACTGCTGTCCGCCGAACGGCTCGCGCGCGCCGGGCAGGTCCGGCCCGAACGGGTCAGGGCCCTGCTCGAACGCCAGCTGGAGCGGCCCTCGGAAAGAGATGCACGCGCACTGTGGGCCCTGGCGGTGCACGAGTTGTGGACCGAGGTGGTCCGGGGCATGCGCGTCCCGCTCGACTGCGCCGCCTGAACGGCCGGGCCGGCGACAGCCGGTGGGGTCCGACGGGCCGTGACGCCGCCCGGCCGACCGACCGGTACCTCCTGGCGTGTCCACGCAACGGCGTGAATGCGCACCCGCATACCAGACCGTGCGGTTCGTTTCTCTGTCACGCTGGTACGGCACCCCGGGCTTCCCGGCGGCCGGGCAGCGGCCTGCCCGCCCCGACCGCTCATCCCGATCCGAGCCCCGCTGCGTACTGCGCACCACAACGTCAAGGAGGTCCCATGAGCACCCCCGTATGGATCACCGCGACCCCGCCGGCCACCCACGGCGAACTGCACGTCGGCCACCTCGCCGGCCCCTACGTCGCGGCGGACGTCCTGTCGCGCTACCTGAGGGCCGAGGGCGAGCCCGTCCTGTTCACCACGGGCACCGCCGACCACAACAGCTCCGTGCACGCCCGCGCCCTGCGCGCGGGCCGCAAACCGGAGGAGGTCGCGGAGGGGTACCGGGCCGCGATCACCTCGGACTGGCTGCGCTCGGGCGTGGAGTTCGACCACGTCGTGCGCCCGCGCCAGGACAAGGGCTACGGACGCTGGCTCGCGGACCTCTTCCGGCGCCTGCACGCCGAGGGCGTCATCGCCGCCCGGACCCGCCTGACCCCGTACTGCGAGTCCTGCGACCGCTGGCTCCACGGGGCCCACGTCACCGGCCGCTGCCCGCACTGCGCGGCCGCCAGCGACGGCGGCATGTGCCACGAGTGCGCCCGCCCCAACGACGGCGGCGACCTCCTGGACCCCCGCTGCGCCCAGTGCGGCTCCGCGGCCGTGCCCCGGCGCTGCCGCCGGCTCTACGTCCCCCTGGAGCCGCACCGGGAGGCCCTCGCCGAGTACTGGGCCACCACCGGCCTGCCGCCGCGCCTGGCCGCGCTCTGCGAGTCCCTCGTCGAGGACGGACTGCCCGACATCGCGGTGGCCCACCCCGCCGAGTGGGGGCTGCCCGTGCCCGTCGACGGTTTCCCCGAGCATCGCATCGACGGCTGCTTCGAGGCCGCCGCGATGCACCTGTTCGGCTACGGCGACCAGGCCCTGCCCGAACGGGCCATCCACTTCTGCGGGTTCGGCCACGCCTTCTGCCACGCGGTGCTGCTGCCGGTCCTGCTCTTCGCCCAGGGCGTCAAGCTGCCGCAGCACTTCTGCGTCAACGAGGTGTACGTCGTCGAGGACGAGGCCCTCGTCTGGGGCTCCGGCCAGAAGGCCTGGGCACTGGACCTGATCACCGAGTACGGCTCCGACACGCTGCGCCGGCACGTCCTCCAGGCCCGCCCGCTCGGCCGCCGCACGGAGTTCCACCCCGAGCGGCTCGCCGCCGCACGCCGGGAGCTCGACGAGAGCTGGAACAGCTGGCTGGCACGGCTGTTCGCGGCCGTCCGCGAGGAGTGCGCCGGACTCGCGCCGGCGGCCCTGCCCGGCGGCGCCGGCTGGGAGGTGCTGGAGCGGCGGCTGCTGCGCGGGGTCGAGGACCTGCGGGAGGCCTACGCGCCGGAGTCCTTCGACCCCCGCCGGGCGGTGGCCCTGCTCGACGAGATGGTGCGTTCGGCCGCCGACTTCGGCCACGTCAACGCGCACGAGGCGCACCGCCCCACGGCGGACAGCCGCCACCTGCCGGCCCTGGCGGCGCAGCTGGCCGTGGCCCGCGCGCTCGGCGCCTGGGCACGGCCGGTGATGCCGGAGGGCGCGGACCGGCTGGCCGCGGCCCTCAAGGCGGAGCCGGGCGGGCCCGTTTCGGCGGCGGCCCTGACCCCGCCCGCCCCGGGCATCCGGCTGGCCCCGCCCTCGGGTCCGGTCTTCGGCTTCTGACCGGCCCCGGCCCGTGCCGTCGCCCCCCACACGGCGGCACGCCGCCCCGTACCACCGCACCACCCGCACCACAGCGAGACGACCGACCACCCTCCTTCGCCGCGTGACCGCGCGCCGGTCACCCGGCGGTGCGAGGCGCGCGGCCTCTCCCCGTAGGAGCTCCACGTGTCCCTGCGCGTCGCCATGCTCAGCGTCCACACCTCGCCGCTGCACCAGCCCGGCACCGGGGACGCGGGCGGGATGAACGTCTACATGGTCCAGCTGTCCCGCGCCCTCGCCGAACAGGGCGTCGAGGTGGACCTGTTCACCCGCTGCCGGGGCGAGGAGCACCCGGACGCGGCAGGCCTCGGCCCCGGCGTCCGGGTGCGCCACCTGGAGGCCGGCCCGCGCGCACCCCTCCCCAAGGAGGACATGCCCGCCCTGGTGGTGCCGTTCTCACTGGCTCTGCTCAAGGAGGAGCGGCGCTACGACCTGGTCCACTCGCACTACTGGCTCTCCGGCCAGGCCGGGCGCATCGCCGCCGCCGGCTGGCGGATCCCGTTCGTGCACACCGCCCACACCCTTGCCCGGGTCAAGAACGCAGCCCTCGCCGAGGGCGACACCCCCGAGCCCGAGCTGCGGATCCGCGGAGAGCACCAGGTGGTCGGCTCCGCGGACCGGCTGATCGCCAACACCGGCGACGAGGCCCGGGCGCTGTGCGAGCTGTACGGGGCCGACGCGCGCCGGACGCAGATCGTCCGGCCGGGGGTGGACCTCGCCACCTTCGGCCCCGGCGGGGGGCGGGCGGCGGCGCGGGCCCGCCTGGGCCTGCCGGCCGAGGCGTTCATCCCCCTGTACGCGGGCCGCATCCAGCCCCTCAAGGGGCCCGACGTGATGGTGCGCGCGGTCGCCGGACTGCTGGAGCGGGCCCCGCACCTGCGGGAGCGGACGCTGGTCCCGGTGGTGGGCGGCAACTCGGGGGCCGGACCGCGCGGGGAGGCCTGGGAACTGGCCCGCGAGCTCGGGGTGTCGGACGTACTGCGTCACCACCCGCCGGTGCCGCAGGAGGAGTTGGCGCTGTGGTACCGGGCGGCGGACGTGCTGATGGTGCCCTCGCGCTCCGAGTCGTTCGGGCTGGTCGCGCTGGAGGCGCAGGCGTGCGGCACCCCGGTGCTGGCCTCGGCGGTCGGCGGGCTGCCCACCGCGGTGCGCGACGGTGTGACGGGGGTGCTCGTCCCCGGCAACGATCCGGCGGAGTACGCCCGCAGGCTGCTCTGGTTCGCCGAACATCCCGAGGAGGCCGCGGTGATGGGACGGGCGGCGCCGGCCCACGCCCGGAACATGAGCTGGCAGGGCGCGGCGCGCCGGACCCTGGAGGTCTACCGGGACGTCCTGCGGGAAGAAGGGGCCCGACCGGGCCCGGACACGAGTGAGGCAGGAGCGGCGGCACGCTCCTGCCTCGCCGACGCCTCTCCCCTGGAGGGCCGAGAAGGCCGGAATTCCACCCTAGCAGCTCTTTTGGGCTGACCAAAGGTGCGCAAGCGTAACGTCTGTATGAACTCCTTCAGATCCGCCTCAGGTGCGCTATAGGGAACTGGCCCGCCCTCGGAATCCATACGACAATGGAGAGGTCTTCGACGGAATACCGGCGGCACGGATCCGCGGAGATGGAATCGACCTTTCGTAATTCCTGGAGGAATCATGTCCGCTGCGCACACCGCCACCACCCGTCCGCTCTGTACGTTCCGCACCAACGGCAACGGCTGGGACTGAGCGACCCGGTAGACCCGGCGGACACAGCCCCGCGATCACCCCTCCGGGTGGCCGCGGGGCTTTTCCGTGTGATTTCCCGTGGACTATTCCGGCAGATGAATGTCCTGTGAATCAACCCGGCTCGTGCGTTAATCCAGCCAGCCGAGCCGCTGTGCCCGCACTCCCGCCTCGAACCGGCTGGACGCGCCCATTTCCTGCATCAGCTCGGAAAGCATCCGGCTCACCGTGCGCAGGGAAACCCCCAGGGTCCGGGCGACCTTCTCGTCCTTCATTCCCGAGGCCAGCATCTTGAGGGCGGCCCGCTGCTGCTCGGAAAGCCCGTCACCGCCGAGTTCCGGCGCGACGTCGTCGCCATAGGGGGTGGCGGCGTGCCAGCAGTGCTCGTACAGCGCCAGATAGGAGCGGACCAGGGCCGGACCGCGGGCGAGGATCGCGCCGGCCGCCCGGTCCTCGGGGTGCACGGGCAGGACGGCGAACTGCTGGTCCGCGATGATCATGTTCATCGGGACGGCGGGGGAGAGGCGGATCTCCACGCCGGCCTCGACCCGGCGGCGGAGCATCTCCACCGCCTCGGGCGAGGTGGTGATCCGCTGGTGGTAGATGGCGCGGATGCGCACCCCGTTGTCGATCTGCCGGCGGTCGCGGCTCAGCACCCGGTCCGCGACCTCCCGTACCAGGGCGGTAACGTGCATGGACGTCAGATCGTGCCGGATGACGTCGGTGATGTCCTCCAGTACCTGCTGGATCCGCCCGTAGTCGTCGAGGATCTCCACCTCGACCTCGGACCCGCTCAGCGCGCCGGGCCGCAGGAACCTTCCGGCCAGCGTCTCCAGCGCGCTGTACGCCCGGTCCGATTCGTCGAGGTGCTCGCGCAGCCGCTCCCGCTCCCGCTGGAGCATCCGCAGCAGGGCGATCTCGGGGTCGACGGCCGCTACCGCGTCGGGGCCCGGCTGCCAGGCGCCGGACTGGAGGTCGGCGCGGGTGGCGTGGGTGGTGCCGGTCGGCACGATGAGGCCGAGCGACATCAGCTCCGTACGCCAGTTCTCGCGTTCCTCGGCCGATACCCCGAGCTCCTCGAAGGCGTCGTTGAGGTTGGACACCCCGCGCAGGCGCAGTTCCTGATAGAGGGCCAGCACCTTGTCCGCCGACTGGATGCCGTCCCTGCCATCGCCCGTTGCCATCGCGAAGCGACCCCCTCGTCTTACGAATCGACAGTCACACTTTGGCACATGCCGATGGGGGAGCCATCGCCCCCCTGTTTGGGATGTGACGGGGGTCACTCGATGCCTCTGAGGTGCAGGCCTTCGCTCCGGGCCGGGGTTCAGTCCCGGGGCGCGCTCAGGCAGTCGGGGCACAGCCCCCTGAAGATGATCTCCGCGCCCCCGTCCATCCGCCAGGAGGTCAGCGCCTCGCCGGCCGGCCGGGGCACCTCGGCCTCGACGTTCTCCACCCGCCCGCAGCGTACGCACAGCGCGTGCTGGTGGGGCGGGCCGGAGACCTCGAAGACGGCGGGCAGCCCGGGGCGGTCGAACTTCGCGGCCAGGCCGGTCTCCAGGAAGTGCCGCAGCATCTCGTACACGGCCTGGCTGGTCAGGGTCCCGAGCCGTTCCCGGGCGGCGGTGGTGATGGACTCGACGTCCATGTGGCCGCCCGCCGCCAGGACCTGGAGCACCTCCAGGCGGGGCCCGGTGACCCGCAGGCCCACGTCACGGAGGCGCTGGATCACTGCCTCGCGGCCGGTCGACTCCTCCACGACAGCCATCACTGCGCCCACCATCCGCCATCTGGTCCACTCAAACCTTTGGGAGCATCGTACCTCTTGCGAGTCCTTCTCGAGCGGGAGGAGCGGGAGGAGCGGGAAGGGGGAGGGCCCGTCAGCAGTCGGTCCGGCACACGAGCAGGACGCTCTCGGTCCGCTCGTCCACCCGGTGGCCGCGACGCCGTTCCACGCGCAGCCCCGCCGCGTCCAACTCGGCGGCGAGGCCCTCCGGATCGATGATCCACTTGTCGGTGGTCCGCACCACCCGCTCGGTCCGCAGCTTGCCCGTGCGCACGGAGTGGTACGTGATCCGCTCGCTCATCCCGTCCAGGTCGAAGTCCTGCCGGGCCACGGTCCACTCCTCCACCCCGTCGAACCGCGGCACCTGGAACGCCCAGGTGCGCCGGGGCTCCTCGGACAGCCCCCGCAGCCCGTGGGCGGTGTAGTCGAGGGCCAGCACCCCGCCCGGCTCGAGGTGCCCGGCGATCTCGCGCAGCAGCCCGGGGCGGGCGGCCGGCGGTACGGCCGCGATCATCGTCCCGGCCAGCAGGGCCAGCCGGTACGTCCCCCGCAGCCGCAGCCCCGCCAGGTCGGCCCGGGTGGTCACCAGCAGCCGTGCCACCTGGGGCCCGATCCGCCGGCCCCAGGCCCGCAGCCGCTCCAGGCTCGCCGCGTCCCGGTCCACCGCCTCGACGCGGAAGCCCTGCCGGGCGAACGGCACCGCCAGGCGCCCGGCCCCGCAGCCCAGGTCCAGCACCGGGCCGCCGCAGCGCCGCGCGAGGCTCAGGTAGCGGACGATGTCCGCGCTGTGCGGGCCCAGCAGCGCGTCGTGCAGCCAGCCCTCCTCCTCGTCCACGGGGGCGGCCGATTCCAGGCCGGGCAGGTACTCCGCCGCGGGCAGCACGGCCGTCCCGCCCGGGACGGGGAGCAGGGAGGCCTGCGCGGGTGGCGGGACCGGCGCGAACGCGGCGGGCACGACCGGCATGACGGGCAGGGAAGTGCCGCTCGGTGTGTGCATCGCTCCTCCAGGGGCTCGCTCGGTCCAGCCGTCCGGGGCGGGGCCCCCGTGCCGCCGGGGGACCGCGCCGCCGGTCACATCCTGTCGCGCGGGCGGGCGCCGGGGCCAGCGATGGGGGCTGCGTGAACACGCGATGGCGTGGATCTGCCACGGCCCGCGCAGGGGTGGGGCGGGCGGGGGAGTGGATCCGGCCGGCGGGCGGCCGTCAGAGCGTGCGGCCGAGCCGGACCGGGCCGAGAGCGGTGAACCCGTGGTGCGTGAAGAACGGCAGGGCCGGGGCCCGTTCGGCGGGGAGGGTGATCCGCTGGACCGCCGCCCCGTGCGCCCGCATCCGCTCGTCGGCGGCCGCCAGGAGGGCCGAACCGATACCCTGCCGGCGGCGGGACGGGGTGGTGCACAGGGCGTAGACCTCGCCCTCGGAGGTGACGGGCACGCCGCCCGAGACGGCTCCCACGACGGCCCCGTCCGCGTCGGCGGCGACCAGCCAGCCGAGCCAGGCGGGCGCCCCGCCGGGAATTGCAATTTCCGCTCGTATGCGCGGAAGTGAGCAATGGTCCGACACCAGCCGGCTGACGCGCATTTCGCCGAGGAGGCTGTTGTAGTCCTCACGTATCGCCGCGGCGAGGAGCCGGGAAATCGCCGCCGCGTCACCCGGAGCTGCCGTCCGCACGTCAGCCAGCAGCATCTATCCCCCACCTCTCGCGGTACCGGTCCTGAGCCCGTACGCGCCCACAATAGCGGGCAATTCGAGTGGGCGGGGTCGGGGGGAAATCTACGAATTGGCTTAGTAAATAGCCGGGTTGGACGAACGGCTATCAGCCGGTCAAACAACAGGCCGCGATCAGGGGGACGATGGCCGCCGCCGCGGCGGCCACCGTGAACAGTCCGCGCAGCACCGGACACCCCGCCCCGCGCGGCTCCAGGATGCGCCGCATCCGCACCGCCGCCGACGGACCGCCCGCCGCGAACGCCTTGTGGGGCGCGCGCCCGGTCGCCAGCGCGTACAGCGCCGTGGCCAGGGCGTCGCTCGAACAGCCGCGCAGCGCCCGGTCGTCGGCGGCCATCTCCAGCAGCAGCGGCACCGTCCGCCCGCCGATCCGGGCCAGCGGGAGCCGGCGGAACACCGAGGCGTACGCCCCCGCCGCCGCGACCATCAGATGGTGGCGGCCGCCGATGTGCGCCCGCTCGTGCGCGAGCGCGGCGGCCAGCTCCTGCTCCGTCAGCACCTCCAGGGCCCCCGTCGAGACCACCACCCGGCGCGACCGCCCGGGCAGGCAGTAGACCGCCGGGCGCGGGTCCTCCAGCACCGTCACGCCCAGCCGCTCGTCGTACCGGCCCACCAGCCGCAGCAGTTCGGCGTGCCGCCTGCGGGCCCGGCGCGCCCGCGCCAGCTCCCGTACGAACCCGGTGCCGGGCACCGCCAGCACCGCGAGCGCCGCCAGCGCGGCGAGGGCCTCGCGCGGCGTGGCGTCCAGGAGCCGCTGCTGGGAGGGCGGGTGCAGGGTGAGGGCCATGTCGACGAGCCGGTGGCTGGTCTGCGCGGGCAGCACCAGCTGCGCCGGCAGCATCGCCGTCGACGCCGCGAAGAGGGCCCCGCACAGGATCCACACGGCCAGCCCCAGCCGGGGCGCCTGCTGCGCCCACGCGGCGCGGACCAGCATCCACGGGAGCACCAGCCCGGTGACCAGGGCCAGTCCCAGCGGCGGCAGCACGTGGTGGTTCACAGGCCGCCCCCCGCCGCTCCGGACGGGCGTTCGGAGCGGGCCGCGCGCAGGGCCTCGTCCAGCGCCTCCACGTCCTCGTGGGACATCCGCTCCACGAACCGCAGCAGCGTGGCCCTGCGGTCCTGGCTGTCGCCGAGCGCGTCCTGCATCAGCGCCGCGGTGTACTCCTCACGGCTGCGCACCGCCTGGTACATCCAGGCCCGGCCGGACTTCTCGCGGCTCAGCCAGCCCTTGCGGTACAGGATGTCGGCCACGGTCATCACGGTGGTGTAGGCGACCTTGCGGCCCCGGTTGATGTCGTCGACGATCTCGCGGACGGAGGCGGGCCGTTCCCACTGCCACACCCGGTCCATGATCTCGGCTTCCAGCTCTCCCAGCCGGCGTACGCGCATGCTTGTCGCCCTCCCCCGTCGCGAGCGCCTCATCGTACGGGCCGCCGGATCCCCGGAACGCCGGGAGCCCCTCCCCCACGGTCTTCCGTGGGGGAGGGGCTCCCGGTCCCTGCGGTCGCCGGCCTACGCGCGGATCAGCCGGGCGATGGCCTTGCTCGCCTCGCCGACCTTGACCCTCGCCTGGTCCCCGCCCTGGGCGATGGCCTCGGTGACGCAGCAGCTGAGGTGCTCGTCGAGCAGGGTCACGGCGCAGGACTGGAGCGCGGCGTTGATCGCGGACACCTGGGTGAGCACGTCGATGCAGTAGACGTCCTCGGCGACCATCCGCTGCACGCCGCGGACCTGACCCTCGATCCGCCGCAGGCGCCGGATGACGTCTTCCTTGTGTTCTACGTAACCGGCCACGGGGGGCTCCTCAGTTGGCGGCGGCCCTGAAGCCGCGCAGACGCAGGCTGTTGCCGACGACGAAGACCGAGGAGAAGGCCATGGCCGCTCCGGCGATCATCGGGTTGAGCAGTCCGGCCGCGGCGAGCGGCAGGGCGGCCACGTTGTAGGCGAAGGCCCAGAACAGGTTCGAGCGGATCGTCCCGAGCGTCTTGCGGGCGAGCCGGATGGCGTCGGCCGCGGCCCGCAGGTCGCCCCGTACGAGGGTCAGGTCGCCGGCCTCGATGGCGGCGTCGGTGCCGGTGCCCATGGCCAGGCCCAGGTCGGCCTGGGCCAGGGCGGCCGCGTCGTTGACCCCGTCGCCGACCATCGCGACGCTGCGGCCCTCGGACTGCAGCCGCTTGACGACGTCGACCTTGTCCTGCGGCATGACCTCGGCGATGACCTCGTCGATGCCCACCTCGCGGGCCACCGTCTCCGCCACTGCCTTGTTGTCACCGGTCAGCAGGATCGGGGTCAGGCCCAGGGCGCGCAGCCGGCGGATCGCCTCGGCGCTGCTGTCCTTGACGGCGTCCGCGACCTCCAGGACCGCGCGCGCCTCCCCGTCCCAGGCCACCGCGATCGCGGTGCGGCCGGCCGACTCCGCCTCGGCCTTGGCCCGCTCCAGGTGCGGGGGCAGCTCCATCGCCCACTCGGCGAGCAGCTTGCCGCGGCCGACGAGGACGGCGTGGCCCTCGACGACGCCCTGGACGCCCAGGCCCGGGATGTTGGCGAAGTCCTCGGGGGCGGGCAGCGCCCCGACCCGGGCGGTGGCGCCGGCGGCGACGGCCTGGGCGATGGGGTGCTCGGAGGCGTGCTCCAGGGCCCCGGCCAGGCGCAGCACGTCGGTCTCGGCGGTGCCCTCGGCGGTGTGCACGTGCAGCAGGGTCATCTGGCCGGTGGTGACGGTGCCGGTCTTGTCCAGGACGATGGTGTCGACCTTGCGGGTGGACTCCAGGACCTCGGGGCCCTTGATCAGGATGCCGAGCTGGGCGCCGCGTCCGGTGCCGACCATGAGGGCGGTCGGGGTGGCCAGGCCCAGGGCGCAGGGGCAGGCGATGATCAGGACGGCCACGGCGGCGGTGAAGGCGGCCGCGAGGCCCGAGCCGGTGCCGAGCCAGAAGCCGAGGGTGGCCAGGGCGAGCCCGATGACGACCGGGACGAACACGGCGGAGATCTTGTCGGCGAGCCGCTGGGCGGCGGCCTTGCCGTTCTGCGCGTCCTCGACCAGCTTGGCCATGCGGGAGAGCTGGGTGTCGGAGCCGACCCGGGTGGCCTCGACGACGAGGCGGCCGCCGGCGTTGAGGGTGGCGCCGGTGACGGAGTCGCCGACGGAGACCTCGACCGGAACGGACTCGCCGGTCAGCATCGAGGCGTCCACGGCGGAGGAGCCCTCGACGACCGTGCCGTCGGTGGCGATCTTCTCGCCCGGGCGGACCAGGAAGCGGTCGCCGACCTGGAGGTCGGCCGTGGGCACGGTGACCTCCTGGCCGCCGCGCAGCACCGTGACCTCCTTGGCGCCCAGTTCCATCAGCGCCTTGAGGGCGGCGCCGGCCTTGCGCTTGGACTTCGCCTCGAAGTAGCGGCCGGCCAGGATGAAGGTGGTGACGCCGGCCGCCGCCTCCAGGTAGATGTTCCCCGCGCCGTCGGTGCGGGCGATGGTGAACTCGAAGGCGTGGGTCATGCCGGGGGTGCCGGCCGTGCCGAAGAACAGGGCCCACAGCGACCACAGGAACGCGGCGATCGTGCCCACCGAGATCAGGGTGTCCATGGTGGCCGCGCCGTGCTTGGCGTTGGTCCAGGCCGCACGGTGGAAGGGCCAGGCGGCGTAGGTGACGACGGGCGCGGTCAGGGTCAGCGAGAGCCACTGCCAGAAGTCGATCTGGAGCGCCGGGACCATCGCCATCGCGATGACGGGCACGGCCAGGACGACGGCGGTGGTGAGCCGCTGGCGCAGCGGCCCCAGTTCGTCCGTCTCGGCCGGCGGCTCCTCCCCGGCGCCGGACGGGGCGGAGGAACGGGGCGGCGCGGGCTCGCGCGCCGTGTAGCCGGTGGCCTCGACGGTGGCGATCAGGTCCGCGACGGAGATGTCGGCGTCGAAGGTGACCTTGGCCTTCTCGGTGGCGTAGTTGACGGTCGCCTCGACACCGTCCATGCGGTTGAGCTTCTTCTCGATGCGTGCCGCGCACGAGGCGCAGGTCATGCCGCCGATGGCGAGCTCGACCTGGGCGGCGCCGGGAGTGATGGTGGTCATGAGTGCTGCTCCTCGTTCGAGCGCGGGGTCGGTGCCGGGGCCCGGTGGACGGACGGGGCCCCGGCGTCCGGGTGGGTCGGGGTCGGTCCGGGTGTCAGGCCCGGCCGGTGAGCTCGTAGCCGGCGTCGTCCACCGCCGCGGC
The DNA here is from genome assembly GCF_040648015.1 of Streptomyces sp. NPDC029216. Classification (NCBI taxonomy): domain Bacteria; kingdom Bacillati; phylum Actinomycetota; class Actinomycetes; order Kitasatosporales; family Streptomycetaceae; genus Streptomyces; species Streptomyces sp. NPDC029216. The sequence continues at coordinate 14,976 of NZ_JBEZWL010000101.1, forward strand.
GATCGCGGCGTCGTCGGGCTCGCCGGCGGTGGTCACGGTGACCACGCCGCCGTCCACGTCCACGTCCACCGAGAGCACCCCGGCGAGGGCGCCGACGGACGCGGTGATGGCCGTCCGGCAGTGTCCGCAGCTCATGCCGCTGACGCGGTAGACGGTGGCGGTGCTGTCGACGACGGCGACGGTGGTCGTGGTCTCACCGTTGGAGGCGCAGGCGCCATCGGGGGAACAGCAGGAAGACATGGGCTTCTCCTTGATCGAGCAGATCGTGCAGATACCCTCGGGGGGTATCCGGGCTGCTCCCAGATATACCCCCCCGAGGTATCGCTCCGCAAGAGTTTCTCCGGCTTGACTTGATACCCCCTGGGGGTATGGTGGAGATCCATTGCACCGTTGTACGCGGCACATGAGCCGTACGGGAGACGGAGATCAGGCATGAACACCGGAGTGAAGATCACCGCCTACGCCGCCGCACTCGCGGCGGCCTTCGGCGCCGCCTACGGGGCCGGGGCGGGCGTCGGCCCCGTAGGCGCGCCGGCGAAGACGGAGCACGCGGCCCACGCGACCCAGGCGAAGGCGCCGGGCGCGCAGGGCCACGGCGGCCACGACCAGGCCGCGGCACAGGGCCCGGCGGCCGGCGGCCTCCAGGTCTCCGACGGCGGCTACACGCTGAGCCTGGACACCCCGCAGCTCGCCCCGGGCCAGGGCGAGCTCAGGTTCTCCGTCAAGGACGCGGCCGGCCGCAAGGTCACCGGCTTCAAGACCGAGCACGGCAAGGAACTGCACTTCATCGTCGCCTCACGCGACCTGACGGTGTACCGCCACCTCCACCCGGTGCGCGCGGCGGACGGCACCTGGTCGACCCCGGTCGACCTGCCCGCCGCCGGCTCCTACAAGGCCTTCGCGGACTTCGCCCCGGCGGCCGAGGGGGCGAAGAACGTCACCCTGGGCGCGGACCTCTCGGTCCCCGGGGCCTACGCGCCCGCCCCCATGCCCCCGGTGGCCCCCACCGCGGAGGTGGACGGCTACCAGGTCGCCCTCGGCGGAACCCTGGAGCCCGGCAAGGCCGGCGAGCTCAAGCTCACGGTCAGCAAGGACGGCAGGCCCGTCACCGACCTGGAGCCCTACCTCGGGGCCTACGGCCACCTCGTCGCCCTGCGCGACGGGGACCTCGCCTACCTGCACGTCCACCCCAACGAGGGCGGCCCCGGCCCGGACGTCTCCTTCACGGCGACGGCCCCCAGCGCCGGCACCTACCGGCTCTTCCTCGACTTCCAGCACCAGGGCAAGGTCCGCACCGCGGCCTTCACGGTGCGGGCGGGCGGCGACGGAGCGGCCCCGGCCGCGCAGCCCGCCCAGCCCGCGCAGCCGGCCGGTGAGGAGCAGGACGGCCACTCCCACTGACATACCCCCCAGGGGTAAAGCGGCCCGATGAAGGGAAGGGATCGCCGTGCCCGGTTACACCTCCCACAAGGACGACGTCCTCAAGCGGCTGCGCCGCATCGAAGGCCAGGTGCGCGGACTCCAGCGCATGGTCGAGGAGGGGACGTACTGCATCGACGTGCTCACCCAGGTCAGCGCCGTCACCAAGGCCCTGCAGTCCTTCGGGCTGGCCATGATGGAGGACCACCTGCACTCCTGCGTCACCGACGCCATCGCCGAGGGCGGCGACCGGGCCCGGGGCAAGGTCGAGGAGGCCTCCCGGGCCATCGCCCGACTGGTCCGCGCCTGACGCGGCGCGCTCCCGCGCCGCCGGCCGCCGTCGCACGTCCGGGCCGGCCCCCGGTGGGGGCCGGCCCGGACGCACTGCCTCAGCGGTGTGCCGTACGCGTCAGACGAGGTCGAACCGGTCCAGGTCCATCACCTTGGCCCACGCCGCGACGAAGTCCTTCACGAACTTCTCCTTCGCGTCGTCGCTCGCGTAGACCTCCGCCAGGGCGCGGAGCTCCGAGTTGGACCCGAACACCAGGTCGGCGCGGCTGCCCGTCCACTTGACCGCGCCCGTCGCGGCGTCGAGGCCCTCGAAGGAGGTCTCGTCCTCGGACACCGCCTTCCACGTCGTGCCCAGGTCGAGCAGGTTGACGAAGAAGTCGTTGGTCAGGACCCCCGGGGTGGAGGTGAGGACGCCCAGCGACGACTGCCCGTGGTTCGCGCCCAGCACGCGCAGGCCGCCGACGAGGACGGTCATCTCGGGCGCGCTCAGGGTCAGCAGGTTCGCCTTGTCCAGCAGCAGGTACTCGGCCGGCAGCCGGTTGCCCTTGCCGAGGTAGTTGCGGAAGCCGTCGGCCGTCGGCTCCAGCGCGGCGAACGACTCCACGTCGGTCTGCTCCTGCGAGGCGTCCACCCGGCCCGGGGAGAAGGGCACCTCGACGTCGAAGCCCGCGTCCGCCGCGGCCTTCTCGACGGCGGCGCCGCCCGCGAGCACCACCAGGTCGGCCAGCGAGACCTGCCTGCCGTCCGTACGGCCCTCGTTGAAGGACCGCTGTATCCCCTCCAGGGTGCGCAGCACCGACGCCAGGCTGTCGGGGTCGTTGACCTCCCAGCCGCTCTGCGGCTGCAGCCGGATGCGCCCGCCGTTGGCGCCGCCGCGCTTGTCGCTGCCGCGGAAGGAGGAGGCGGCCGCCCACGCGGCGGACACCAGCTGGGACACCGACAGGTCCGAGGCCAGGATCCGGGCCTTGAGGTCGGCGACCTCCGCGGCCCCGACGGGCTCGTGCGTACGGGCCGGCAGCGGGTCCTGCCACAGCAGCTGCTCGGCCGGGACCTCCGGGCCCAGGTAGCGGACGACGGGGCCCATGTCGCGGTGGGTCAGCTTGTACCAGGCGCGGGCGAAGGCGTCGGCGAACGCGTCGGGGTCGGCCTGGAAGCGCCGCGAGATCGGCCCGTAGACCGGGTCGAAGCGCAGGGACAGGTCGGTGGTCAGCATCGTCGGGGCGTGGCTCTTCGACGGGTCGTGCGCGTCGGGCACGGTGCCCGCGCCGGCACCCTCCTTCGGCCGCCACTGGTGGGCGCCCGCGGGGCTCTCGAACAGCTCCCACTCGTAGCCGAAGAGGATGTCGAAGAAGCTGTTGTCCCAGGTGGTCGGGGTGTTCGTCCAGATGCCCTCCAGGCCGCTGGTGATCGCGTCCCCGCCCTTGCCGGTGCCGTACGAGTTCGCCCAGCCGAGGCCCTGCGCCGACATCGGGGCGCCCTCCGGGGCCTCGCCGACGTTCTCGGCCGGGCCCGCGCCGTGGGTCTTGCCGAAGGTGTGGCCGCCCGCGATCAGGGCGACCGTCTCCTCGTCGTTCATCGCCATCCGGTGGAACGTCTCGCGGATGTCGCGGGCGGCGGCTATCGGGTCCGGGTTGCCGTTGGGGCCCTCCGGGTTGACGTAGATCAGGCCCATCTGGACCGCGCCGAGCGGGTTCTCCAGCTCGCGGTCGCCGGTGTAGCGCTGGTCGTCGAGCCAGGTGGTCTCCGGGCCCCAGTACACGTCCTCGTCGGGCTCCCAGACGTCCGCGCGGCCGCCGCCGAAGCCGAAGGTCTTGAAGCCCATCGACTCCAGGGCCACGTTCCCGGCGAGGATCATCAGGTCGGCCCAGGAGAGGCTGCGGCCGTACTTCTTCTTGACCGGCCACAGCAGCCGGCGGGCCTTGTCGAGGTTGCCGTTGTCCGGCCAGCTGTTGAGGGGCGCGAAGCGCTGCTGGCCGGCCCCGGCCCCGCCGCGGCCGTCGCTGATGCGGTAGGTGCCCGCGCTGTGCCAGGCCATCCGGATCATGAAGGGGCCGTAGTGGCCGAAGTCGGCGGGCCACCAGTCCTGCGAGGTCGTCAGGACCTCCGCGATGTCCCGCTTCACGGCGGGGAGGTCGAGGGTGTTGAACGCCTCGGCGTAGTCGAACTCCTCGCCCAGCGGGTTCGCCACGGCGGGGTTCTTCGCGAGGATCTTCAGGTTGAGTGAATCCGGCCACCACTGGCGGTTTCCGCCGCCCTGGGTCGGGTGTGCGGCGCGACCGTGGGCGACGGGGCAGCCATCGGTTTGCTTCTCAGGCATGGGAATCCTTTCGCGCCGGGCGTATCCCGGTGCTCGGAAATCGCTGGAGTGTTTTCCTGTCCCTTGGCTATCGGCGAAACCGATCCTACGATGGACGGATTCCAAGTCAAGAAGCAAGCCAAACAACGCTCCCCCAGGAATGGGTGACCACATGAGTGACCTGCTGGAACGACTTCGAAGCCGCGGCTGGCGGATGACCGCCCAAAGACGCGTCGTCGCGGAGGTCCTGGACGGCGACCACGTGCACCTGACGGCCGACGAGGTGCACGCCCGCGCGGCACGGCGGCTGCCGGAGATCTCCCGGGCCACCGTCTACAACGCCCTGGGGGAGCTGGTCGCCCTCGGTGAGGTGGTGGAGTTCTCCACGGACGGCCGGGCCAAGCGCTACGACCCCAACGCGCGCCGGCCGCACCAGCACCTCGTCTGTTCCGGCTGCGGGATCATCCGCGACGTCCACCCGGCCGGCGACCCGCTGGCCGGCCTCCCGGAATCGGAACGTATGGGTTTTACGGTGTCCAAGGCCGACGTCACCTACCGCGGCCTTTGTCCGGCCTGCGCCTGATCCATTCACCTCCGGGAGTTCATTTTCCGGCCACTCGAAATCGGCCTTTCCACTCCGGCGCATTTCCGTGTCCTGAATTCGCCCATATTCCGGTGGCGGTGCGGGCGGACGGCCCGCACACCACACCCGTCACGGTGGGTAGCCGTACCGGTTGTCCACAGGCCTGCCGGACGGGACGGGAGTGTCGCAGGGTGCCGCTAGGCTTCTCGGATGGCCCTTTCGGACGCTTCCCCCGAGATCTCAGACGAGGTCCCCGACGCACTGCGGGTGCTCCACCGCGTCTTCGGTTACAGCTCCTTCCGCGGTGAGCAGCAGGAGATCATCGAGCAGCTGATCGGCGGCGGCGACGCCCTCGTGCTGATGCCGACCGGCGGCGGAAAGTCGCTCTGCTACCAGATCCCGGCGCTCGTCAGAGAGGGCACGGGCATCGTGATCTCCCCGCTGATCGCGCTGATGCAGGACCAGGTGGACGCGCTCACCGCCCTCGGGGTCCGGGCCGGATTCCTCAACTCGACGCAGGACCCCTACGAGCGGCAGGCCGTCGAGCAGGCCTTCCTCGCCGGCGAGCTGGACCTGCTGTACCTCGCCCCCGAGCGGCTGCGCACCGAGGGGACCCAGCGCCTGCTCGACCGGGGCAAGGTGTCCCTGTTCGCCATCGACGAGGCGCACTGCGTCGCCCAGTGGGGCCACGACTTCCGGCCCGACTACCTCGCCCTCTCGATGCTGCACGAGCGCTGGCCGAAGGTCCCGCGGATCGCCCTGACGGCGACGGCCACCGAGGCCACCCACGCGGAGATCGCCGGCCGGCTGGGCCTGGAGGACGCCCGGCACTTCGTCGCCAGCTTCGACCGCCCCAACATCCAGTACCGTATCGTCCCCAAGGACAACCCGAACCGGCAGCTGCTGGAGCTGATCCGCACCGAGCACGACGGGGACGCCGGCGTCGTCTACTGCCTCTCCCGGTCCTCGGTGGAGAAGACCGCCGCCTTCCTGGTGGAACAGGGCATCGACGCCGTCCCGTACCACGCCGGCATGGACGCCCGCGCGCGAGCCGCGAACCAGTCCCGCTTCCTGCGCGAGGACGGGGTCGTGGTGGTCGCCACGATCGCCTTCGGCATGGGCATCGACAAGCCGGACGTCCGCTTCGTCGCCCACCTCGACCTGCCCAAGTCGGTCGAGGGCTACTACCAGGAGACCGGCCGCGCCGGCCGCGACGGCGAGCCCGCCACCGCCTGGCTCGCGTACGGCCTCCAGGACGTGGTCCAGCAGCGCAAGCTCATCGACGGCTCCGAGGGCGACGACGCGCACCGCCGCTCCCTCGGGATGCACCTGGACTCCATGCTCGCCCTGTGCGAGACGGTCGACTGCCGGCGGATGCGGCTGCTGGAGTACTTCGGCCAGCACGGCGGGCCCTGCGGCAACTGCGACACCTGCCTGACGCCCGCCGAGTCCTGGGACGGCACGGTCGCGGCTCAGAAACTGCTGTCCACGGTCTGGCGGCTGGCGAAGGAACGCCGCCAGAAGTTCGGCGCCGGCCAGATCATCGACATCCTCCAGGGCAAGAAGACCGCCAAGGTCATCCAGTTCGACCACGACGCGCTGTCGGTCTTCGGCGTCGGCGCCGACCTGGGCACCGCCGAATGGCGGGGAGTCGTGCGGCAGCTGCTGGCGCTGCGGCTGCTGGCCGTCGAGGGCGACTACGGCACCCTCGTCCTCACCGACGCCAGCGGTGACGTACTGGGCGGGCGCCGCACCGTCCAGATGCGCAAGGAGAAGAAGGCACCGGCCGCCTCCCGCAAGGAGTCCGGGACCCGCTCCGGCAAGGCCGCCCGCGTCCCCGTCGACCTGCCGGCGGCCGCCGTACCGGTCTTCGAGGCCCTGCGCGCCTGGCGGGCCGCGACCGCCCGCGAGCAGGGCGTACCGGCGTACGTCGTGTTCCACGACGCCACGCTGCGGGAGATCGCGACGCGCCTCCCGGAGACCGTCGAGGAACTGGGCGGGGTCGGCGGCGTCGGCGAGGCCAAGCTCGCCAAGTACGCCGAAGGCCTCCTCGAAGCCCTGGCCGAATGCCGGGCCGACGGAGCCGCCGCCACTGCGGCCCCGGCCACCGCGGCCCCGGCCGCCCCGGCCCCCGCCGCCGCACCCCCGGCCGCGCCGCCCCGGCAGCGCGCGGCCCCGGACGAGCCCCCGTTCGACGAGGAACCGCCCTTCGACCTCGACGAGATGGACCCCCCGTGGGACGACTGGCGCTAGCCGGCAGGTGAGGCGGCCCGCGAGGGGCCGCCTCACCCACCGGCCCGGTCAGGCGCCCACGTACGCCGCCAGGTGCTCGCCGGTGAGGGTGGACCGGGCGGCCACCAGATCCGCCGGAGTGCCCTCGAAGACGATCCGGCCGCCGTCGTGGCCGGCGCCCGGACCGAGGTCGATGATCCAGTCGGCATGGGCCATGACCGCCTGGTGGTGCTCGATGACGATCACCGACTTGCCCGCCTCCACCAGCCGGTCCAGCAGGCCCAGCAGGTGCTCCACATCGGCCAGGTGCAGACCGGCGGTCGGCTCGTCCAGGACGTAGATGCCGCCCTTGTCGCCCATGTGCGTGGCCAGCTTCAGCCGCTGCCGCTCACCGCCCGACAGCGTGGTCAGCGGCTGGCCGAGGGTCAGGTAGCCGAGCCCGACGTCCACCAGCCGCTCCAGGATCCGGTGCGCGGCCGGCGTGCGCGCCTCACCCGAACCGAAGAACTCCTCGGCCCGCGCCACCGGCATCTCCAGCACCTCGCTGATGTCCCGGCCGCCGAGACGGTACTCCAGCACCGACGCCTCGAACCGCTTCCCCTCGCAGTCCTCGCACGTGGTGGCGACCCCGGCCATCATCGCCAGATCGGTGTACACGACCCCGGCGCCGTTGCAGGTGGGGCAGGCGCCCTCGGAGTTGGCGCTGAACAGCGCCGGCTTCACCCCGTTGGCCTTGGCGAACGCCTTGCGGATCGGCTCCAGCAGGCCCGTGTACGTCGCCGGGTTGCTCCGCCGAGAACCGCGGATCGGCGTCTGGTCCACCGACACCACCCCCGCCGAGGCCGGGACCGAGCCGTGGATCAGCGAGCTCTTGCCCGAACCGGCCACCCCCGTCACCACCGTGAGCACCCCGAGCGGGACGTCCACGTCGACCCCGCGCAGGTTGTGCGCCGACGCGCCGCGGATCTCCAGGACGCCCGAGGGCTCGCGCACCGACTCCTTGAGAGCGGCCCGGTCGTCGAAGTGCCGGCCGGTGACGGTGCCGCTGCCCCGCAGCCCCTCCACCCCGCCCTCGAAGCACACGGTGCCCCCCGCCGACCCGGCGCCCGGCCCGAGGTCCACGACGTGGTCGGCGATCGCGATCACCTCCGGCTTGTGCTCCACCACCAGCACCGTGTTGCCCTTGTCGCGCAGCCGCAGCAGCAGCCCGTTCATCCGCTGGATGTCATGCGGGTGCAGACCGGTCGTCGGCTCGTCGAACACGTACGTGACGTCGGTCAGCGCCGAGCCGAGATGGCGGATCATCTTGACCCGCTGCGCCTCGCCGCCCGACAGCGTGCCCGCCGCCCGGTCCAGCGCCAGGTAACCCAGCCCGATCTCCACGAACGAGTCGAGGGTCTGCTGGAGGCCGGCCAGCAGCGGCGCCACCGACGGCTCGTCCAGCCCGCGCACCCACTTGGCCAGATCGCTGATCTGCATCGCACAGGCGTCGGCGATGCTGATCCCCTTGATCTTCGAGGACCGCGCCCCCGCGCTCAGCCGCGTCCCCTCGCACTCGGGGCAGGTGGTGAAGGTGACCGCCCGCTCCACGAACTCCCGGATGTGCGGCTGCATCGCCTCCTTGTCCTTGGCCAGCATCGACTTCCGGATCCGCGGGATCAGCCCCTCGTACGTCATGTTGATGCCCGCGATCTTCATCCGGACCGGCTCGCGGTGGAGGAAGTCGCCCAGCTGCTTCTTCGTGTACGAGCGGATCGGCTTGTCCGGGTCGAAGAGCCCCGACTCGGCGTACAGCCGGTAGTTCCAGCCGCCCGGCTTGTAGCCGGGGATGGTCAGCGCCCCCTCGTTGAGGGACTTGGAGTCGTCGAAGAGCTGCGTCAGGTCCAGGTCCGTGACCGCACCCCGGCCCTCGCAGCGCGGGCACATACCGCCGGTGATGCTGAACGCGCGGCGCTCCTTCACGGTCTGCCCGCCGCGCTCCACGGTGACCGCGCCCGCCCCGCTGATCGAGGCCACGTTGAAGGAGTACGCCTTGGGGGAGCCGATGTGCGGGTCGCCCAGCCGGCTGAAGAGGATCCGCAGCATCGCGTTGGCGTCGGTAGCGGTCCCGACCGTGGAGCGGGGGTCGCCGCCCATCCGCTGCTGGTCCACGGCGATCACCGTCGTCAGCCCGTCCAGCACGTCCACGTCGGGCCGCGCCGCCGCGGGCATGAAGCCCTGGACGAAGGCGCTGTACGTCTCGTTGATCAACCGCTGCGACTCCGCGGCGACCGTGTCGAACACGAGCGAGCTCTTGCCCGAGCCGGAGACACCGGTGAACACCGTCAGCCGCCGCTTGGGGATCTCGATGCTGACGTCCTTGAGGTTGTTCTCGCGCGCGCCGTGCACACGGATCATGTCGTGGCTGTCGGCGGCGTGCGGTGCGGGCGGCTGCGTGTTCGTCCTGGCCCTGCTCATCGTCTCTCCCTCGTCGCGGCGCGGCCGGGGCAGACCTCGCCCCGGCTCCCCACCAAGCTACGCGAGGCCTCAGGGCCGCCGCTTCTCCGTTCGTGACCGGTCCGGACACGCGGCCAGGGCCGGGCGGTCCTTCGTCCGCACGGCAGGCAGCCAGGCCCCGGCCCGCGGGTTCCCGCCCGGCAGCCGCACCCGGTACCAGAGCGCGGACCGCAGGTCCGACTCGTCGATCACCGTCTCGCCGTCCGCCAGCTCGCAGTCGGCGTCGAGGACGTCGGCGTGCCACACCCGGGTCGGCACGACGTTCCCCGCGACGTACGGCCGCAGGGGATCCACCGCCAGGCCCAGGCTGCACCGCGGGTCCCGGTCGCCGCGGTCCTGGCAGGCCCGCTCGGCGTTGAACACCGGACCGGCAGCGGCACCTCACGCGACCCGCCCGGCGGGGCCGCCGCCACCTCCCCGCCCGCCGAGGACCACAGGGCCGCGGCCGCCACCCCGCAGCCGGCGGCCGCGAGAAGCGCGGCCCGGCGCCGCCGCAGCGGGCCGAACACCGGACGGCGCCCGGACCTGGGACCCCGGCGCCCCTCCCGCTCGGCGGCGATCCGCCGCAGCAGACCCTCCGCCGTGTGCGCGGCGCGCGCCGCGTGCGACGGGGCCAGACAGTCGGCGGCCAGCGCCCGCCAGAACTCCGGAACCGCGCCGTCCATCCGCAGGCGCACGCCCGGCGGCATACTCCTGCACGGCGGCACCCCGCGCCATCGGGGTGGCGCCGGGGAACAGCGGCGCACCCGGGCCGAACACCTCGTGGACCATCAGCCCCAGCGCCCAGATGTCGGCGCTCGGCCGCACCTGCACCCCCAGCTCCCCGAGCGGAGCCCTCCAGCGCTCCGGCGGAAGGTAGTCGAGGGTGCCCATCGGCAGCGCGTACCCGTGCGTTCCGGCCAGCTCGGTGGCCGGGCCGAAGTCCGAGAGCCTGACCGCCCCGTCCGCGCCGATCAGTACGTTCTCGGGCTTGAGGTCCGCGTGGACCCAGCCGCTGCGGTGCAGGTGCGCCAGCCCCTCGCAGATCCCCTCGATCAGCCGGCCGCCCTCGTCCCGCGTCACCCCCGCGCCGATCAGGTCGCGCAGGCTGCCCGAGGCCCGCTCCATGACCAGCACGACCGCCCCGTCCAGCGACGGGTGCTCCGGCACGTCCAGGACCAGGCAGTCCAGCAGCCGGACGAGCCGTGGGTGCCCGGCCCGGGTCCCGAGCCTCACGGCGGGCGGCCTCGGCCACGCTGCGGGCCTGCCGCGGGGCGAGACCGGCCGTCGGCATCACCTTGAGGGCCACCCCACCGCCCTCGTCCCGGTCCGCCGCCCGTCCCGCGTAGACGGTCGCCCAGCCGCCCGCCCCGATCGGCTCGCCGACCACCCACGTCCCCACCCGGTGGCCCGGGGGCAGCAGTGCCGTGTCACCGCTTTCCCACGAGGCACCAGCGCTGCGCACCCGCGTCATACCGGCTGCCCCCGCGCCACCGCTCCGGCCCGCGACGGCAGCGGCGCGAGGTGCTCCTCCCGGACGATCCCGAACTTCAGCGCGAGCCCCACGACGGCGTCCCGCTTCCCGTTGTGCCGCTCTCCCCGGCCGGCCCCGGGCGCGGCGGGGACCCCGATCCGCAGCTTCTCCTCGGCCAGGTAGTCGATGTGCGAGCTCACCGCGCGCGCCGTCAGCCTGCCGCAGCCGGGACGGCTGCGGAGCCGCTCGACCACCTGCGGGGTGGTCGGCACCGCGACCGGCGACCGGTCCCGCAGCCAGGGCTCGCAGAGCGCCACGAGCACCAGGAAGTAGGTGGCCGTCTCGTCCAGGAAGTACGCCGTCACGGTGCGGCCCGCCAGCGACCCGCCGGGCCCCGGGGGTCCAGGTAGAGGTGGTCGGGGGCGAACACCTGGAAGGAGACCGCCGTCCCGGCGCGGGTGGGCAGCACCACCCGGGCGAACTCAAAGGGAATGGGCGCCCCCGCCCGGCGCGGCGGCACCCGCAGGTACTCGCCCGCGCCCTCCGGGCAGATGGTGGATGACAATGCCGCTCACGATTCCCCCCATTCCCCCCGTCCGACGTGTTGACAGACCCTTGTTGACGGTCCTTCAGACCCGCAGGCAGGGACGTTACCCGCTGCGCGCGGGGGTGGCCCGTGGCCCTTCGGCCAATTCGGCGGGGGCGGCGGGGTCGGGGGGTGGCGGGGGTCCGGTGGGGCGGTCTCAGAGAAGGGTTGGGGTTTCCCGTCAGTCTCATCGTCCTTCCGCGTCGTGACGGCCTGTCAAGGGCGCTCCCTTCGGTCGCGTCGCTTCGCGATCGCCTGCGGCGACCCTTGACAGCCCGTCCCGCCACGAAAGGCCGAAGACTGCCGGGAAAACCCCAAAGGAACGGGACGGTTGTTCATTGGCCATGCGGCTCCCTCAGCGAGCAGGCGGGCAGGCCGGGCCCGGCAGACCGGGCATCCGGCCCCTCCAGATCCTGATTCGGGCCCACCCCACGCCCCAGATCGCTACGCGCTCCTCATTTCTCGGCGTCCGCCGCCCGTCTGGGGCCGATACCCGCAGCCGAGGACGATCAGGACGGTCTCCGGACGCCCCCGGCGCATCAGATCGCTAAGCGCTCCTCTTTGCCCAGAACCTGTTGTCTTATCGAACGTGATCGTTGGCTTTCCGCTGGTGGGAGTGGGTTTCGGTTCGGTGAGGCAGGGATGCGTTGTCGTGTTTGTCGT